>DASYXE010000323.1:0-8313 GCA_035935375.1 Gemmatimonadaceae bacterium
CTCAGAAGGACACGCTCGACAAAATCGAGAAGGCGTATCGCCCGCAGCTCGGCGACTACGGGCGCGCAGTGTACGCGCTGATGCAGAACGGCGCCGATCCGGATTCGGCCAAGTCACTGCGCACGAGCGCGCGCCAGGTGCGCGACCAGGAGTTCACGGAAGCACGCAGCCTGTTGACAACGGATCAACAGCCCAAGTTCGACGACAACGTGGCGAAAATTCATGCCGATGAAGCCAAGCGCGACGAAAAAATGGGCGCGCGCATGGGTGGCGACGACGGTCCCTGACGCCCAACGGTTCGGTGCGCCGACCGATATAGTATCGAGAGCGGCTCAACGCTGTGCGCGCGGGCCGCGGATCGAGCGTCACTCCGCGAGAGGCATGCGCCGACCGTGTCGTGCACATTGGAAGTCGAATTCGCGCCCGAGCGGCGCGTTGCCGGCGGCGTGAGCGCGCTGGTGGAATCGAGCGCCGCGCAGCCGTCGGAAGGCCAGCGCACGTTCGCCGAAGAAGCGGCGCTTCTCGCGCGGGTGCAGCACGGGGATGTGGCCGCGTTCGACCTGGTCGTACGCCGTTACCTGCGCCGCGCGTTCGCGATCGCCTATCGTGTGTTAGGCCACCGCGAGGACGCCGAGGATCTCGTCCAGGATGCGTTTCTCACGGCGCTCGAGCGCATTGCGTCGTTCGATCTCTCGCGGCCGTTCGGCCCGTGGTTTTTCCGCATCGTGGTGAACCGCGGACTCAACGCACGGAAGGCGCGCGCGATCCGTCGGACGGAGGCGATGCCGGCGGAGGCGTTGGAGACGGCGGAGCCATCGCCGGCAGGCCTGTACGAGCGGACGGAAATTCGCGAGCGGTTTCAGGCAGCGCTCGCCGGGTTGTCGCAGCGCCAGCGGTTGATCGTGGAATTGGCGGACATCGACGGCATGTCGGGCGTCGAGATCGCGGCAATGTTAGGCGTATCACAAGGGACGGTGCGGTGGCACCTCCACATGGCGCGGCACGCGCTCAGAAAAGCGCTCGCGCCTTTGCGCGGAGAACGGACCCATGAGTGACGAGTTTCACGGCGAGCTCGAGGCCGAGCTCGCGGCGCAGCTCAGGCGTGCGGCGGGGGAGCCGCCGTACAACGACGTGGACTGGGAGGCGCTGGCTCGGCGCATCCACGTCGCTGCGTTAGGCCGGCGCGTCGCCGGGTCGCGGCGGCGCTGGTGGGAGCACGCCGCCCTGTGGACGCGCGCGGCGATCCCACTCGCCGTCGCGGCCGGCATCGCGGCGCTCGCGCTGATCGCACTCAATCGATCGGCGACCGAGTCGGCCGAGCCGGGAGGCACGCTGATCGAAGCGGTCACCGGCGTGGCGTCGGATCAGGATGTCGCGGTCTCCGTAGTCGGCCAGCCCACGACCGAGTCGTTCGCCGCCGAGGTGCTCGCGCAATGACCAGTCCACGCGGGGATCGCCCCGAGAGCGGGTTCTCGCCGCGGGCGATGGCAGCGGTGGTGGTGTGCGTCACGCTCATCGCCGGGATTCTCGTCGGGATCGGCCTCGACCGCGCATTCTTCCGGCCGCGGCATGGCCCGTTCGGGCCGTTCGCGTTCATGCACGACGGGCCGAACGCAGACAGTGTCCGCACACGCATGCGGGCGGAGTTCGCGCGGCAGCTCAACCTGACGCCGGATCAGCAGGCGCGCATCGACACGATCATGCAGCGTCGGATGGCGGTGCTGGATTCGATCCGCAAGACGACGATGCCGCAGATCCGCACGCTTATCGGCGCCACGCAAGCGCAGATCGACAGCGTCCTGACACCCGAGCAGCGCGTACAATTCCAGTCGCTGCGCCAGCACCGGCGCGGCCGCCGATTCCGCCCCGACAGCGGCGGCCCCAGACCCTAGCGCTCTCGCCTAACGATTGCCGGTGCTCGGCGCGGCCGCGAGCTTGATCCCGGCCGGCGCCATGGGCAGCGCGCGCAGCCGGATGCCGGTCGCCTCGAAAATTGCCGCTGCGACCGCGGGCGCGAGCGCCATGATCGGCGCTTCGCCGGCTCCCATCGACGGTTCGTCGGGACGATCCACCAATACGACGTCGATCGCCGGCACATCGCTGAATCGCGGCACGCGATAGTCCGCGAGGTGCGGATTGCGAATGACACCGTGGTCGAACTCGATGGCCTCGAACAACGCGCCGCCAATGCCCTGCACCAGCGCCCCGGAAATCTGGTTGCGCAAGCCATCCGGATTGACAATGGCTCCGCAATCGAAGGCCGTCACCGCTCGCACGAGGTGCACATCGCCGGAGCCGTGGTCCACCGAGACCTCCGCGCACGTGGCCACGTAACCGCCTTTTTCGAATCCGCACGCGACACCCGCGCCGTGGCCCGCCTGACCGGTGGTACCCGGCCAGGCGAACGTGTCGGCGGCCCTTTGCAGCACGTCGCGCAGTCGAGGATCGTCGATGTTCTTGAGGCGGAACGCGACCTGATCCATCTGCACGATGTGCGCGAGCTCGCTCACGTGCGACTCGCGCGCGAAATGATTCGCCGTGGCCGCAAGCGCGCGATAGGAGCCCTGACGCAGGGGCGATACCGATGGGTGGAACGTGACGCGTTGGTTGGCAATGCTGTACGGCGGCCGGATCGCGGCGGGGCCGGAGTTGTAGTTGTCGAACGTCCACGCGGTGATGGTACCATCCGCATCGACACCGGCGTCGACGTCGATGACGCCGGCCGGGCGGAAGTACGCCCAACGGAATTCTTCTTCGCGCGTCCACACGAGCTTGACGGGGCGGCCGACCTTCTGGGCGAGCCGCGCGGCTTCGACCGCCGCCTCGCCCGTATGCTTGCCGCCATATCCCGATCCGGTGTCGGGTACGATCACGCGCACGCGATCGTTAGGCATGCCGACCGCTTCCGCGACCTGATCGCGGACGGCGAACGGCCGCTGCGTGCCGGTCCACACCGTGAGGCGATCGCCGCCCGCGTCGTGCGTGAGCTGCGCCAGCGCGGCACGGGGCTCGAGCGGCACGTGCGCGATGTAGGCCACGGTGTAGGACTGCGTGAGGCGGTGCGGCGCCGCCGCGAGGGCCGCGGTCACATCGCCGCGCTCGAACGGCTCCGCGGAGCCGCCTTCGGGGCCGGGCCCGGCCTCCTTGGCGGGCGTGTGCCGGAGGTAGTCGGCGATGTCGCGCGACGACGGCGCCGCTCCCGTCGCGGGCATCCACGTCGCGCGCAGCGCGCCTAACGCTTTGGCGGCGGCCGGCGCCGACGGCGCGGTGATGCCCACGAAATCTCCATCGCGCGTGACGACCACGCCGGGGATCGTCTGCGCCGCGCTCGCGTCGAGCGACGCGAGCGTGGCGCCGATCGAGGGCGCCCGCAGGATCTTCGCGTGCAACATGCCCGGCACGCGCATGTCGGACGTGTACTGGTGACGTCCCGTGACGAGATCGCGCGCACCGACGTGCGGAGCCGAGGTGCCGGCCACCGTCCAATGCGCCTTGGGCGTGAGCGGTACATCGTCATTCACCCTGGCCGTGATCGTTCGGCCGGCGGTCAGCTCGCCATAGCGCAGCGCACGGTGGCTACGCGGATCGGTGACGCGACCGTCGGCTGCCGTTAGGCCACCGGGATCCACGTGCCAGCGCTCGGCGGCCAAGGCGACGAGGCGCTCGCGCGCGGTCGCCCCGACCTTACGGAGCTGTGTGCCCATCTGCGGCGTCGAGCGGCTGCCGAACGTGCCCATGTCGAACGGCGTGAGCATCGTGTCGCCCATCACGAGACGAATGGACGACAGCGGGACGCGCAACTCTTCGGCGAGCTCCTGCGCCAGCGACGTGCGGATCCCCTGCCCGAATTCGACCTTGCCGGTGAAGGCGGTCACGGCGCCGTTTTCGTCGATGTGCAGCCACGCGCTCACCTCGTCCGGGACCTGCGGCCCGGCCGGCGCCCCTTTGGTTAGGCGGGCACGGAGCGCCGGCTCCGCGAGGGCGTCGCGCGTCACGAGTACCACCAACAGTCCGCCACCCAGCATCTTCAAGAACTCCCGGCGCGACGCGCGCTCGGATCGGCCTCGAGTGATCATGGCCGCGCCTCCCCGCCGCCGGCCGCGGCGGCTCGCCTAACGGCCGCGACGATGCGCGGATACGTACCGCAGCGGCAGACGTTCGTCTCGAGCCCGCGCGCGACCTCCTCCGCGCTCGGCTGAGGATTCGACCGCAGCAGCGCGACACTGGCCATGATCATCCCCGGCGTGCAGTACGCGCACTGGAACGCCTGCTCGTCGAGGAAGGCCTGTTGGACCGGATGCAATCGGCCATCGCGCTCCAGCCCCTCGATCGTGGTGATCTTCGCGCCGGCTGCCGATTGCGCCGGGATCGTACAGGACGCCACCGCGTGTGAACCGATGAGCACCATGCACGCGCCGCATCGCCCCTCACCGCAGCCGTACTTCGTCCCCGTAAGGCCGAGCTCGTCGCGCAGCACCTCGAGCAGCGTTTGCGATGGATCGACGTCCACGGAATGCCGGCCGCCGTTCACTTCGATGTCGATGCGCATGTGTCATCTCTTCGTGTGGTGCGCCATCGCAAGCATATCGCGTGCTCGGCACACCTGGCAACGCGGGCAGCAAGCCCGGCCGTCTATGCGCGATCTGCGCGCACGAGGACGCGCTCGGCGAGAGCGGGACCGATGAGCTTGCGCCGGCGATTGACCTCGATCGTAATCGGCCCTCCGTAGGGCGCCCGCTCGACGACACGCACGGTGCAGCCCGGCGTGAGCGCGAGGTCGGCGAGATAGCGCAGTAGCATCGGATCTTCGTCCGCTACGCGCATCACGGTTGCCGCGGTGCCGGCGCCGAGGTCGGCGAGCGCGCGATAGCGTGCTTCTTCGACGGCGCCCTCGCGGCTCGGAATCGGCGCGCCGTGGGGATCGACCGTGGGTTCGCCGATGGCCAGCGCCATCCGATCGATCAGGGCGTCGGTTGCCGCGTGCTCGAGTCGCTCCGCTTCGACATGGACTTCATCCCAGCCGTAGCCCAGGGCGTGGACGAGATAGGCCTCGATGACGCGGTGCCGACGCAGGGTGCGCAGCGCGCCCCGGCGCCCCTTTGCCGTTAGGCGAACGCCCCGATACCGCTCGTGCGTGAGCAGCCCCTGCTCGGCCAGGCGGCGGACCATGCCGGTGACCGACGCGGGCGTTAGGCCGAGCTGCACCGCGAGATCCGTGGTGGCGGCCGGTTCGCCGGCGCGCTCCAGTTCGTAGATCGCCTTGAGGTAGTCCTCTACCGGCGCCGTGAGATCGGGCAGCGGAGCACCCTCGCGCTGTGGCGATCCAGTGCCGGGCTTCCGGCCCCTCGCGCGCGCCGCCATCAGCCCCGCACCACCTGCGTGAGCAGCCACAGGTTGAGCCCCGCGATGACGAACGCGACCGCGTACGCGACTCGCTTGAGCCACGGCGGATTCACGTATTCTCCCATCTTCGCCTTGCTCGATGTGAAGATCACCAGCGGAAATACCGCAAAGGACAACTGCATGCTGAGCACCACCTGGCTCAGAATGAGCAGCTTCGCCGTGCCGCTCTCGCCGAAATACCCCGCGGTGATCACCGCGGGAACGATGGCGATGCCGCGCGTGAGCAAGCGGCGCAGCCACGGCCGCATGCGAATGTCGAGGAAGCCTTCCATGGTGATCTGGCCGGCCAGCGTCCCGGTGAGCGTCGAGTTCTGGCCCGACGCGAGCAGAGCGAGCGCGAACACCGTGCTGGCGCCGCCGACGCCTAACAGAGGCGTCAACAGCTTGTACGCGTCCTGGATTTCAGCCACCTCGGTGTGGCCCGATCGGTGGAAGGTCGCTGCCGCGACCACGAGGATGGCCGCGTTGATGAACAGCGCGCCCATGAGCGCGGCGGTCGAATCGAGGATCGCGTACCGGATCGCCTCACGCTTCCCGCGCGGGGTTTCGTCGTACCGGCGCGTCTGCACTATAGATGAGTGCAGATAGAGGTTGTGGGGCATCACCGTCGCGCCGAGGATCCCGATGGCGAGGTACAGCATCGCTGGATTGCGAACGATCTCGACCGACGGCAGCAGGCCGCGTGCGGCGGCGCCGAGGTCGGGGCGTGACACCACGATCTCGAAGATGAAGCACACGCCGATCGTGCCGATGAGCGCGATGACGAGCGCCTCCAGGGTGCGATACCCGCGGTGCTGCAGCACCAGAATGATGAGGACATCGAGTCCCGTGAGCAGCACACCGACGACAATCGGGATGTTGAACAACAAGTTGAGCGCGATCGCCGAGCCGATGACCTCGGCCAGGTCGCAGGCGGCGATGGCGACCTCGCACAGCAACCAGTGCAGGATGACCGCGGGACGGGAGTAGCTGTCGCGCACGGCCTGCGCGAGGTCGCGTCCCGTGGCGATGCCTAACTTTGCCGCCAGCGCCTGCAGCAGGATGGCGAGAATGTTCGAGATGACGATGACGCTGAGCAGCGTGTAGCCGAACGACGAACCGCCCGCGAGGCTGGTGGCCCAGTTGCCCGGGTCCATGTATCCGACGGCGACGAGAAATCCTGGTCCGGCGAACGCGAGCGCTTTGCGCCAGCGGCTGAGTCCCGGGATCGCGACCGTGCGATAGGCCTCCGCCAGACTCGGCGTGACGCGCGCGCGACGCCACCCCGGATGGTCGGGGCGCGACGAGGGTGCCTCGGGTGCGCTCGGCTCGCGCTCGGTCAGACGCGTCGCCACGACGCGCGACAGGGGGTGAGGGAGGCCAGGCGATTTTCTCGCATGGCTAACCAATAATTTAGTGCGTCCAAAAATGCAATTGGGGACGCAATAAAGAAGCGCGCCGCCCGGTCGGGCGGCGCGCGAACAGCTCCACGCAACTGCTTCAGAACGCCAACTTGGTCCCCAGGAAGAACGTTTGGCCGTAGTACTCCCGCTGAAAGTTGAAGGCGTGGCTCGGCGTGCCCTGGAAGAAGCCGAACACGGCGTTGTTGATGTTCAGCACCTGAAACTGCACCTGCACCTGCTCACTGACGTTGTACATGATCGAGCCGTCGAGCTGCGAGTGCGCGTAGAAATAGTTGTCGCCGTTGGCGGTGGCGGTCCCGTCGCCGTACGCGTCGATCATCGCCCCGTTGTAGGTCCAGCCGATTCGTGCCGAGACCGGCGACTTGTCGTACGTGAGATAGACGTTGGCAATGTTAGGCGATTGGCGCAGCAGCGGCGCGTGCCGTCCGCTCGTCGGATCCACGAGAACCCGCGAGTCCGTGTGCGTGTAGTTCGCGTCGAAGCCCGTACCTGCGAGCCAGCCCGGAAGGAACGACAACCGTTGGGCCCACTCGAGCTCCTGCCCGAACAGCCAGCCATCGCCGCCATTCTGTGGCTGCAAGCCGACGTACCCGTTGAAGGGACCGGGCCCGGTATACGTGAACGTGCGCGTCAGGATGACGTCGCTCAGGTTCTTGTAAAAGACGCCGCCGGACACGATCCCGGTGGCCGATACGTAGTGCTCGAACAAGAGATCGTAGTTCCACGCATGCTGCGCGCGCAGATTCGGATTGCCCGCTGAGAAGCCGCTCAACGACGGATCGTGCGCATAGAGCGGGTTGATGGTTCCCGACAGGTTCGGCGCGAGGTCCGGATAGTTAGGCCGCGCGATGCCGCGCGTGAAGGCGAGGCGCACGTTGGTCGCGGTGTCCAGCGCGTAGCGCAGCTGCACGCTGGGAAACAGATCCGTGTAATCCTTGGTCCCGGTGATGAGCTGCAGCTCCTCCGGGCCGGTCGGATCGCCGCTCGAGTCCACCGCCTGGGAAACCGAGTGGCCGAGGTAGGTCGCGTGCGTTTTCTCGACACGGAGTCCCATGTTGACACGCAACGGACCGAAGTCCGTCGTGTTCATGACGTAGGCGGCGTAGATCTTTTCCGACCCGCTGAAACTGCCGAGCGAATCAGTGGCTAACGGATCGGTGGTGTTCTCGAAGAACGCACCGTGCGCGTTCTCGAACGCATTCGTCGCCGAGTTGTTGTCGACGGGTCCGATGGAATAGCCGTTCTGCAGGTAGTTGTAGAAGCCGGGGTCGCTGAAGCTGCTCATGACTTCGGACAGGGCGAGCGGCGTACCGCCGTCGAACTTGAACGACTGCTCCTGGTCGGTGAACACTTTCCTTTCGTCGCGATAGCGCAGACCGAACTTGACCTGCGACGGGTCATCGGCCAGCACCCAGTGCAAGAGGAAGTTCAGGCCGCCGCCGATGTCGCGGCCCGTGGTGATGTGATCGCTCGTGCTGTACTTGGCGAGCATGTAGTTGTTCGGATT
>DASYXE010000324.1:0-4700 GCA_035935375.1 Gemmatimonadaceae bacterium
ACCGAGTGTCCGGGATTCCGCCACGCCGAGCAACGGGACGCACGTCGCGCCTTGAATCCGGAAATACCTGACGAGTGGACGGTCAACGTCCGACAGCGCCCGGGTTCCGGGCGGCCGAGATTGGCTGCACACGAGGGCGGATGACTCGACAAAGAGAGATCGAATGAAGACCGACGAGGAGCTCGGAGCGGATGTCGCCGTGGAACTGCGGTGGACGCTTGGCGACCGCGCAACGCGGATCGGGGTGAATGTGAACCATGGCGTCGTCGCCCTGTCTGGCATGGTGCACGATTCCGCTCAGAAGCGCGCGGCAGCGGGAGCGGTGGAGCGCGTCTTCGGGGTGCGCTCCATCAAGAACGTGCTTGCCGTGCATCCGCTTCTGCATCGCGAACGGAGATCAGGATAGGCGGGATGAAACCGCGCCCGACGTGCCCGCGCTTGGCGCTCGAGGCAGGCCGCTCGACGACGCGACGGTGGCCACACTTACTTGCTTTGAGGAGAGACGAACATGTCTACGTCGACTACGGATCAAGAGCTGCAACGCGAAGTGCTGGACGCGTTGTCGCACGACACGTCGCTCTTGCGGGGGGAGATTGCGGTGTCCGTTCGCGACGGCGTCGTCACCCTCAGCGGGATCGTTCGGACGTATGCGGAAAAGTGCGAAGCACTCGACGCCGCTCTGCGCTGCAGCGGTGTCAATGCGGTGGCCGATGAAGTGAGAGTCCGCGTGCCCGCTGGTTTCGGGCCCTCGGACAGCGACATGGCCGCAGCGCTGATGCGAAGCCTAGCCGACGAACTCGGCATCCCCACCGGCGACGTTCACATCACCGTCCAGAACGGATGGGTGACGCTCACGGGTCGCGTCGCGCGTCGAGAGCAGTGCGACGCCATCGACCACGCGGCACGCACACTGATCGGCTTCACCGGCCTCTCGAACCTCGTCCAGACGGCCGCCCGGGTGGCGGATGTGGCGCAAGCGCAGATAGCGCAGCCAGCGTCTAACGGTGCGGCCGTCTACCCGCCCACAACCTGAGGAACCAGCGCGCAGAGCGCATGTTCGGCGATTCCGGCGACGGATCATGCGTGCGCCTCCACGCCCATCATGGTCGCGAGACATCCGACGGGCACGACGAGCACCGCCCGCGGTGACAGACGAATGAGTTTCGATGCCACACTGCCGAGCAGGAGTCGCTTCCAGATTCCGTATCCATGGCTTCCGAGTGCAATCAGATCGGCATCGATCTCTCGTGCGCATTCGAGAAGCGCTCGTGCAGGGTCGCCGGCAATCTGCGCCGTGTCGATGCCGGCATGCGTCGTAACGCGGAGCGACGCGCCGAGCTGGCCCAGACGCACCACACCCGATTCGTCGCCATTGCGGAGCGCGCGCGCGTGAGGCGCCAGGTTCTCTTGCGTCACGACGTGGACCAGGTGCAGCGCATCGCCCGGCTGCAGCCAATGCGCGACGGTGCGTGCGGCTAGCAAGCTGGTTGGGCTGAAGTCGAGAGCGACCATCGCCCGGCGCGGGATTGCCGTGGCGTGGGCGGGCATCGCCAACACCGGCGTTGCCGCGACCTGTGCGAGATGCAGCGCAGTCTCACCGCCGAGCGCGCGGTCGATGATGTGGTGCGAGCCGAGGCCGGCGACGATGAGGCTTGCGCCTAACGCCTGGGCGGCGCTGGCGATCTCGGACGTCGCCACGCCGAAGCGAAATGCCTGGTCGCAATCATGAACGCCGCAACGGCCTAACTGAGCCGTCACGGCCTCCAGCAGCGCCGCTTTGGCGGCCTCGATGTCCTCAGCCGTCGGCATGTACCTGTCGCTGAAACCGTCGCCGATCAGCGCGATCGGCTGGAGCACCGCAAGTGCATGCAGGCGAACATCCAGACGCCGAGCGAGAAGTGAGGCGATGCGTGCTGCGCCGTCGGCGCTTTCGCCGCCGTGCGTCGCCAACAGGATGCCGGACATGAACGCACCCATTGCGTAAGAGTGTGGCCAGTACGACACAAGGTCAGTCGAACACGAGTGGCCCCGCGTCCATCTGCGATGCCGCACCGATCAGAATGCGACCCAGAGGAAGAGATAGAGCGTGTTGTTGCTCGATGCATTACGACCGGCGCCGTCGTATCCGTTCGATGCACCGTTGAACTTGCTGTACAGGATGTACTGCGCGCCGAAACGCGTGTTCAACCACGCATTGAAGTCGATCTCTCCGATACCGCCGCTGCTGCTCGGCGACCCGTTCACGCTGCCGGTGATCGGCGCGGGCGCGAAGAGCGCCGTGTCGCGAGTTCCCGAGGTGGTGAAATAGCCGGCCGTGAACGTGAACCGCGGCGTCGGAAGGTACGACGCGTTGACACGAAACTCGTTCAGCGCGTTGGTCGGATTCGGCAGCGGAGCATCCCCGGCCGTCTCGATCAACCCGGCGAGCGACTGGCGCTCGTGCAGATACGTCGTGCGGCCGATGAGCACGCCGTTGCCTAACCTGCGCTCGTATTGCGCGTCGACCCCGATGTCGGTGAACCGGTTCGTGAACTGGCTCACGCCGGTCGGATAGAGCGTCGCTGCGAGGCCGTACGTCCCGACCATCAGGTAGTTGGGCCCGAACGTGCGCTGCACGGCAAGCCGCCAATACGGGATCACGCCGCGATTCGCGTTGGCCGACGCCGGCCCCGGCGGCGGAGCGACGCCCTGTTGGGCAGTACGGTACGTCGTGATTTCGGCGTACAGCGTCTGATCCCACATGGCGTACGCGCCGAGTCCCACGACTTGTTGGGCGAACGCGCCCTCGATCTGCGACGCGGCTGTGGGCGATGGGGCGACGCTCGACGCAACGAAGGGAAATCCCCACGCCGGAGTCGTGTTCCACAGATCCTGCATGCTCGGGTTGTTGTTCAGCGTGAATCCGTAGATCAGCTGCTTGCCGCCGAGCGTGCCGTGGTCGGCGAATCGAAATTCCGTATTGTCGATGCCAACCGTTCCGGCATCGGCGGCGTACGTGAGCTGTGTGAAGGCGCCGATCTTCGGCGTGACCTGTCCGCCGAGAAACAGGCTCAGTTGCTCGGGAAACGCCGTCGCGTCGTTCTGCGTCTCCGGCAGCGCTGTCTTGAGGTGTGTGAGCGACGTGATGACCATCGCCGACGCCGGTGGGATCGGCGCCAACTCGAGCGTTTGGCGCGCCGAATCGCCGCCGACAATCGTCGGTAGCGCCGTGAGCGTATAGCCGTTGAGCTTGAACAGCCGGCCGAACGGTGTAAGCTCGGGGAATCCATAATGACACGCACTGCAGGCGAGCTTCGTCTGCCGCGAGAAGCTCGGAATTCGGTGCGCGAAAGCGGCGCGATACGCGCCCGCGGGCAGGTTCATACGGTCGGCGCGAACGTACCCGAACGGATCCGTCGTGTCCGCGGTGTTGCGCGTGCCCGGCTCGGCCAACGCCGGTCGCGTCGTTAGGATGATGAGAGCAGCACCGAGAAGCCCGACAACGGCGAGCCGCGCTCGCCACGCGCCCGGGGACGCAAGCATGGAGCCCTCCTGTGTATGTCCTCGCGCCCGGCGCGAGGACGTGATGGTGACTAGGTGTGGGACCCGACCGTGAGCGTTCCCTTCATACCGACCGATTCGTGCGGGTCGCATGCGAACGTGTAGGTGCCATCGGGGAATCGCGTATCGATCACCAGGTCGTAGGTCTGACCGTTGTTGAGCAGGTACGGCCCGACCGCGGCGTCTCCGAGCTTGGCGTCTTTAGGGTGGGTGCGGAACGACACGTTGTGCGGCGCCGAGCTCTGCTGGACGAACCGGACGGTATCGCCGCGTTGGGCATTGATGGTGCCGGGATCGAACCCGAACTGGCCGTTAGGCCGATCGACCAGGTGCACGGTGATCAGATGCCCGTGGGGCGCGCCCTGCGCCGCGGCGACATGCGCCGTGCAGGCGATCGCGACCCACAGGAGGGCGGAACGAAAGACATGCCGCATAGGGCCTCCATGACGATGGCAACAGCGAGCTGGAACCCTTCCAGCCTCGCAGTGCATAGTCGCGGAGACGGCGCCGCGCGGCCATCGGGCAAAGTCGGGCGCGATGTCCGGGAACCGCCGCGCACAATCGGGCGCGATGTCAGGAATTCCCTGAGGCGGGAAGCGCCGCCGAGCGGGGCGCGAACACGCTGGGCGCAGTCGCAAACCGCGGCTAGGCCGTCGGCCTAGCTCGCCTAACGAACGACGCCGGAGGTGTCTCCCCCCGGGCGGTGTCGCCCGCTTCCCTCTTCCCTCAGCGCAGCGCTTCCCTCAGCGAGCGTCAGCGAGCGCTTCCCTCGCCTAACGGCGATCCCTGGTGCACCCGTAGAACCCGTAGTGCGCCCCGTCGTCGCGCATGAACGCACTCACGTGATAGCCCTCCTCGAGCGCCCACATGAACGCCCGGCGCGTACTGGCGCGCCAGCGCGCCGCGTTCTCCACCGACTTCGACTGCACCTGCTCGATCGCTTCGGGCACGGCCACCCGCACCGTTGCCGGTACGGTGCCGTCGACCTTGGGAATCGCCGGCAGCCCGTCCGAACCGACGGGGTTGAGAATGGGCGCACCCGCGCCCGGCGACGCGCCGTTCGCCGCATCATCGACCACACCACGCGCCGCGCCATCGATGTCCCACGCGACGATGAACCGGTCGGTACCCACTCCGCGATGCAGCGCGCTGTTCGTCTC
>DASYXE010000325.1:0-2723 GCA_035935375.1 Gemmatimonadaceae bacterium
TCATCGACGCCTTACGCGCTCAGCCCGACTCCCGTGTCCGCACGGCCGCTGCGTTAGGACTCGGCTCCTCCGCCGGCGACAGTGATGGGTACGCCGCGCTCGTGACGGCGCTGCACCGAGACTCGAGCTACGCCGTCCAGGCCGCCGCCGCGCGCGGCATCGGCCAATCGCGGAACGCCAACGCGGAGACGGAGCTCGATGCGAAAATGCGCGACGGCCCCGACGTCCACGTCCTAACGGCCGTGCTGGCGGCGCTGGCCGCCACGCGGGATCCGCGCGCGGCGTCCGTGCTGCTCGATGCCGCCCAACCGGGCACGCCCGAGGGCGTCCGGGCGACCGCGCTCGCGGACCTCGCCTCCATGAAGGATGCCGTCCCGCGCGAAGACTCGGCGCGCGTGATCGACGCGGCTCGCTCGGCGATCGACGACCCGGTACTCACCGTGCGACTGTCTGGCGAAGGGTTGGCGGGCGCCTTCGGCTTCACCCAGTTCCGCGATGCTGTCGCGCGCGACGCGGACGCGCCGCTCGTGATCCAGAGCCGGCTCGCGCGGCGGGTGCTCCACGAGCTGGACGCGGCGGGCCGCTGACGTGCCCTTCGTCTCGGCGCACGCTGCCGGGCCAGGAGCGGCGTCGCCACGTCGCGCACGATGCTGCCCTGCCGCTTGCCCGCGTCGAGCCAGGCACCGACCCGCCTGCGCCGGCAATGCCGACGCGCAACAGACCATGAACGCGACTCTCGCAGCGGAACGCACAACAGGACCTCGCGTCCGAAAACGAAGCCCCTACCGTAGCGCAGCCGAGCATCTAACGCCCCGCTCTCCGTCAAACCGGTCGCTCGCCACGACGGCGCGCGTGTCGGCATCCGTGCGGCCCGCGGCGCTAGCGCGTGGGACCGGGCGCGCCCGTTAGAAGGCGCAAGTCGGGCGTCGTATTGCCGCTACCATAGATGCGGTTGCAGAGCGTACCCAGCGCCGCGGCCTCGGCTGCGTACGCACGCTCTGCGATGTGCGTCGTGCCGCCCGCGGCCTGCTCGAGCTTGCCGATGCCAGGCACGTCGCCGTTGGAGCTGAGCGAAACCGAGCAATAGAGATTGCCCTTGATCGAGTTGATCTCGCCGTCGCCGGTCTCTCGGCTCGCCTTGTCACCCACGCCCGGCACGTCCACCGGACCATGCAGCTCGGCTTTGATCGCACTGGCGTAAGCCGGCGGACCGTCCGCTCCGCCTAACACCAAGACGTCGATCGCGCCGTCGCCATTGTTGCCGTCGAAGATGCACTGCTGTCCCTCGCCATCGGTGCCCGCCGCCGTCACCTTGATGTCGGTGATCGGGTAGACGATCAGCGGCTGGACCTGCTCCTTCGTCAGCTGCTTGCAGCTGGCCGTGGTGCCGCCTTGCGAGCTGACCGTGTCAGACTGGGCGCGTACCGTGGGTGTCGCGACCAGTAGCGCGCCGATCGCGGTTGCGAGGAGGCGGAGACTACTTCGCTTGGACTGGCGTGAGAGCGTCATGACGGTGTGCTCCTCCAAAGAGGGAGTCGGAATCCGGCGAGGCGATTCGGTCGTACGCAGTCAAACTGGGCGACAGGCGTCGCCCCGCCGTTATCCTGGTGTTAACTGAGCCCAATCGGCGGCGTTCACGCGGCATCCGATCGCGAGCCGGTCGCGGTCCTCGACGTGTCTGGGGCGAAACGTTAGGCTTGAGTAGTTTCCCTCATGGCAGCGCCCACATTGTCATCGCCAAGCTCTAGCCTCGCGGCACGACCGCGCACGCTCTCCAAGTCCGACTTGATCGCCGCCCGCCACTGTCCGGCCAAACTCTATTTTCGCGAGAACGGCTACCCCGACGCTCGACGAGACGACCCCTACCGCGCAATGCTGGCCATCGGCGGCTCCATGGTTGAGGCGCTCGCCAGGGCCCGGTACCCGGAGGGCATCCTGCTCGATTACAGCGGCGACGCGGCGAGCGACTTCGCGCGTACGCGCGCCGCGCTCGAGGCGGCCGACGTCACGCTCTTCGAGGCGACCGTGCTCGTTGGGCGGCGACAGGCGCGCGTGGACATCCTCGAAAGGCGCGGGAAGGTCTTTCGTGTGATCGAGGTAAAAGCGAGCTCGTTCGACGGCATGGAGCACGCACACGAGGTGGCGCAGGGTAGGTCGGGCGCGTTCCTCACCAAGCGGCCGCCCAACCGCGTCAACTCCGACTGGGAGGACGAGATCGCCGATCTGACCTATCAGGTTGTCCTCCTCGAGCAGATCATGCCCGGCTTCGTCGTCGAGCCGGTCCTCGCTCTGGTGGACACGAGCAAGACAGCAGCCCTCGACTACGTCCCGGGATACTTCGCGTTCGTTAGGCACCCGGCATCGGCCGGGTCGATGCGGCGGCACACGGCGCACTTCACCGGCTCGCGCGAAGACTTTGCGCTGCTCGACGTCGTGACGGAGGTCGACGTCGCGCGCGAGGTGGCGATCATGCGCGACGAGATCGCCGAGTTGGCACTGCGCTTCGAGTCGCGCCTCGATGCGCCGTTCGAGGCTCACACCGAAGGCGTGGAGCTGAGCTCGAAGTGTGGCAAGTGCGAGTTCCGCACACCCGGCGAGTCGCGCAACGGATTCGCGACCTGCTGGGGTGAGTTGGCCGAGGCCAGGCCGCACGTGCTCGAGCTGTACAACGTGTGGTCGGCCAAAGCGCCTAACGGATCGGACTTGGTCCCCTACATGGTAGC
>DASYXE010000326.1:0-9342 GCA_035935375.1 Gemmatimonadaceae bacterium
GTCGCGTCATGGCTGCCCGCCGCGCAGGCGAGTCGCGCCGATCCGGCGCAGGCGCTGCACGTGGAATAGTGACTGCGGCCGAGTGGGCGTCAGGAGGAATAGGGGGAATGGGGAAGCGCGAGCGCAGCGAGCGCTTCCCTACCCCCCGTATTACGCGGGTCCACTAGAACGTCCACCGGACGCCGAGCGTCGGGATGCGCGGCAGCTGCAGCTTGGACCGCTGGCTCACGACTACTTCGGCGGCGTTCCAGTCGGCGACGGTGTAGCCCAGCCCGCGTGGATTGTTGCGTCCGTACACGTTGAACACATCGAGATACACCGACAGCTTGCCCGGCCCGAGGCGCCGATCGTTGGACACGCGCAGGTCCAACCGGTGATACGGCCCGATCCGCGTCGAATTGAAGATCCCGTACTCGGCGCGCACGTGGTGGCTCCCGTCCACCAACGTGTCCAGCCCGAACGTGATCGGCGTTGCCGGCCACCCCGAGTGAAACTCCCACGCCGCGCTCACGCGCCAGCCCGGATGCGGTGAGGCATTCGCGTCCACGTGAATGGAGTGCCGTTGATCGTAGGGCGACGGCACCGACACGCCGCTCACGACGTCCCGCGACGACGCGAGCGCATAGCTCGCCAGCCACTGGATGGGCCCGTGGGTGGACGAGGCGGACACCTCCAGCCCTTTGGCGTAGCCGCTCACCGGATCGATGAGGACGCGGTCGTTGCCGGCCTCCGGGAACACGTCGAACGAGCTCTCGAGGTTCACGTACTCGGGATCCAGGCGCAGCAACCGGCGATCGTACGCTTCGACCTTGAGCGCGAGCGCCTCGAAGCGGTGATCGATGCCGAACACGTACTGCTGGTCGCGTTCCGCGCGGGAGAAGTGCGTCACGCCATCTTCGACTTGCAGCTCGTACAGCGCTTGGGGCTGTGCGTAGTAGCCCCACGCGGCGTGCAGCGTGGTGCGGCCGCCGAGCGCGTACGCGGCGGCGATGCGCGGGCTCACCATGTGCTCACCCGTGTAGGTCTGCCGGTCGTAACGCAGGCCCGCCTCCACGCCTAACGACTGAGTCAGCTGCGCGAACTGCGTGACGTACGTGCCCAGCGTCGTGCCGTGCGTGATGAAGCGCGTCCCGAGATCGTTGGAGTCCGTCACCCACTCGCCGGCCTCCACCACCGGCAGCGCCTGCTGCCGCCCGTAGTCGTACTGCGCCCGCAGTGCGCGATACTGCGCGCCGGCTTCTGTCCGGAAGCGCGGCGACTCGTCGACCGTCACCGACTGCTGGATGCCCTGCGCCTGGAATGCGCGGCGGTCGTCCACGTTCAAGGCCAGACCGGAGCTCGACGTTTCGCCGCCGGTCCGCTCCCAATCGAGATCCGCCGACGACACCATGGTGCGGGTCGTGAGCCACGTGGTGGGCATCGACGTCCACGTCGCCCACACGTACGAGCTGAAATATTCGCTGGCCAGCGACGGCTCGTCGGACGCATAGAAGAACAGCCCGTCGTTGGCGCGCAGCGCGCTGATCGTGAGCTGGTTGGTTGCGTTAGGCCGCACGCGGATGCGCGCGTACGCGTCGTCGTAGCGCGGCGCGAGCGTGCCGCCGTCGCCGGCCACATCGAGCGCCGTCGCGAGAAGTCCCTTCCGCGCCGACGCCAACACGTCGGCGTGCGACCCGTCGATCGGCGTCGCGACCTCCGCGCCGACGCCGCTCAGACTCGCCGTGAGACTGCCCTGCGTCGCGGAGACCAAGTCGTCCCGTGAGCGCAGCGCGAAGACTCCGGTGAGGTGATCGCCGTACCGCGCGCCGAAGCCACCGGTGCTGACGTTCCCGTCGCCGAGAATGTCGGGATCGATGATCGAGATCGCGCCGTCCAGATCCTTGAGGTGGAACGGCTCGTAGAGCTCCATCCCGTCGAGCGACAACAGCACCTCGCGATTCGCGCCGCCGCGCACGCGGAATCCCGCCGACAAATCGCTCGCCGAAACGCCCGGCACTCGCGTCACTGCGCGGAATGCGTCGTCGGCAATCTGCGGCGTGCGCGCGATGTCGGCGCGTGTCAGTTGCACCGATGGCGACGCGCCGGTGACGGCGATGTTCGTCGCCACCGAACGGACCGCGACCGTGTCGAACTTGGTCGTGAGATGCACGAGCTCCGCTACCACCGACGTCGGAGACGGCGGCGAAACGATCACGCCCGTGAGTGTGTCTGGCTGAAAACCGATGCGGCGCACGATGACGACGTGCTCACCACCGGCGACTGCGCCAACGACGAAGCGGCCGTCGCGTCCCGATCGAGCTTGCTGCGCAGAGCCCGACACGGTGACTATGGCATCTGGGAGCGGTGCTGCCGAACCCGCGGCTCGAACGACGCCGCCGATGCTACCCTGCGACCAACCTGGAGCAGAAACCGCAATGCAGAACACAACCGACATCGGCACCGCAATTCGTTGCGGCAACCAGCTTGCGTGGCGACGTCGCCACATGAGGCGCCTCCCCTGCCTGTACTTCTCGCGGCTCCAATCTAAGCGTGGTGTGCGCTGCGCACACCTCCCTGATGCAACGCGACTCTCGTCCCCTGCTCGAGGTCACTCGGCCCGGAGTGCGATCACGGGATCAACTCGCGCGGCGCGGCGCGCCGGCAGGTAGCACGCCGCGAGCGCAACGAGACCGAGTCCCAGCGTCACTCCGACCAGCGCCACGGGATCCGCGGCCGACACGCCGAACAACTGATTCCGGATCAGTCGGCCAGCACCGAGGGCGCCGACGAGTCCGAACGCGAGCGCGACGGCTACCACTCGTCCGCCCTGCACGAGCACCATGCGCGTGACGTCGGAACGGCGCGCGCCGAGCGCCATGCGGATGCCTACCTCGTGCGTGCGTTGCGCCACCGTGAACGACATGACGCCGTAGACACCCACGACGGCGAGCGTGAGGGCCAACAGCGCGAACGCTGCCGTGAGCACAACCGCGAACCGCGGCCCCGCCATATCGCGCTCCACGAGGGAATCCAGCGACCGCGCCTTCCACACCGGCTGGTCGGGATCGATCGACCAGATCGCCGACCGCAGCGCGCCCGCGAGGAGCATCGGGTCTCTCGATGTGCGCGCGACCACACTGTTGAAGATCCCGGGCTGCTGCGCGATCGGAACGTAGATCTGGGGTGAAGCAGGCTCGCCCACCGTGAGCTGCTTCACGCTGCCCACGACGCCGATCACAGTAGCCGTCACCACAGGGGTGAAGCGCACGGTGACCTGCTTGCCGATCGCTGATTGATTCGGCCACGCGCGGCGTGCGAGCTCCTGGTCCACGACGACGACGGGCGCCGCGTCTGCCCGATCGCGTCCGTCGAAATCGCGGCCGGCAATGATCGGGATGCGCATCGTACGGAAGAACTGATCGGTGACACCGTTTACCTGCGCAGTCGGCTCCTGCGCTGGATCCGTGGCAGGCGCGCCCTCCGGCAGGTAGGCGTTGAGGCCGAAGTTGCCGCTGAGCGGCACCGCGTTTACGAGCGCCGCCGACTGCACGCCTGGTATCGCGCGGATGGCGCCGATCGCCCGCTGCATGAACTCCGTGATCGCGGTATCGGACCGGTATTTCGCGGCGGGCAGCCGGAACTCGGCCGTCAGAACGTCATGCGGGTCGAAGCCGACGTTTACCTCGCGGAGCGCGCCAAGGCTGCGATCGAGCAGCGCGGCACCGGCGAGCAGCACGATGCACAACGCGAGCTGCAAGGCCGCGAACGCCTGGCGCGGATCGAGGCGTCGCCCGTGGCCCGCCTCGCCCGTGCGCAGCGTCAGCGCGTCCGTTAGGCGGGCTCGGCTCGCGTGGAGGGCCGGAGCGATGCCGAACAGGAGGCCGGCGCCCACGGTGAGCGCCGCCGAGAACAGCAGCACGCCGCCGTCGATGCCCACATCGCCGAACGTCGGCAAGCCGCCGGGCACGGCGTTCACCAGGACGCCGATCGCCCACCGCGCGAACAACACACCCGCCGCGCCACCCAGTACGGACAGCACCAGGTTTTCCGTGAGCAGTTGCCTCACGAGACGCGACCGGCCCGCGCCGAGCGCGGCGCGCAGCGACATTTCGCGGCGGCGTCCGGTGGCGCGCGCCAGCTGCAGGTTGGCGACGTTCGCGCACGCGATGAGCAGCACGACACCGACGAACGCGAGCACGATCACGAGCGTCGGACGCACGGTGCCAACGAGCCAGTCGCGGAGCGGTATCACCAGCGCGCCCGAACCCGCGTTGGTCGCGGGATACTCGCGCGACAGCTGCGCCGCCACCGCCGACAGGTCCTGCTGCGCGCGATCCATCGTCACGCCGTCGCGCACGCGGCCCACTGCCCAGACGGAGGCGTTGCCGCGTTGGAACCAATTCGGGTTAGGCGCGGACGTGATCGGCAGCCAGACTTGGGCGTTGAAGGGATCGGCGAACGCGCTGTCCGTCACGCCGATCACCACGTGCGGGCGTCCGTTGAGCACCAGCGTGCGTCCGAGGATCGCGCGATCGGCGCCGAACCGCGTCCGCCACGCGTCGTACGAGACGATCGCGACGGTCTGTCCCGTGCCCTTCTCCGTCTCGGCGGTGGTGAACAGCCGGCCCAGCGCAGCGCGCGCGCCGAGGAGCGTGAGGCTGTTGGCGGTCACGAACGAGCCCACGAGGCGATCGGGCGCGCCGGCGCCAGTGAGATTCACACTCTGCGTACGCACCATGCCGATGTCGGCGAACGTACGCGTGCGCGCGCGCCAGTCGTTGACGTCGTCGATCGACGCGAGCAGCTGTCGGTTCGTGGAGTTGGTCGCCCACAGCACGGCGAGACGATCGGCGTGCGGGAATGGCAGCGGCCGGAGCAGCACGGCGCTGACCACGCTGAAAATCGCGGTATTGGCGCCGATGCCGAGCATGAGCGTGATCACCGCGACGCAGGTGAAGGCCGGGCGTCTCGCCATCGCGCGCAGCGCGAGCCGCGCATCCTGCAGGAAGGTTTCCAGGCGCCGCTCGCGGCGCGGGGGATCGCCTAACGGAGAGCGCGTGCGGCGCGGCGCCGGCATCCGCGAAGCGAAGAGGTCGCCGGCCAGGTGGACGAGGAGACGCGCGCGGCCCACGATGCCGCTGGCGAAGCGCGTGTCGCCGCGCAGCTCATCCACGAAGCAGGCGATCTCGTCGCCGTGCGCACCGCGGAGCGACGCGGGGTACATCCGCGCGATCGCCCTTGCCGCGTGGCTCGGCTGCGCCGTGGATTGCGGTGCGCTCATACGGCCTCCGGTCGAGGAGTGTCCAGAACGTGGCGGCGACGCGCGACCGAGACAACCGTCGCGAGCCGGTCGATTTCACTCTTGAGTGTGGATCGGCCCCGCGCCGTGAGACGGTAGTACCGACGGCGCGGATCGTCGCCGCTCCGGTGCGCCGCGTGCGATGGCTCCACGAGCGCAGCGGCGACAAGTCGCTGCAGCGTGCCGTAAAGCGTGCCGGATCCCATCCGCACGGCGCCCTTGGTAACGGCGTCGATTTCGCGGGCAATGGCGTACCCGTGTCGCTCGCCATCGGCGAGGACGAGCATCACGTGGAGCGCGGCTGGCGTGAGCGGAACAGCCGCTCGCCTTGACGAGTCAGGTCGGGGCACGTCGGATCGCGGGCATTAGGTCGGCGGCCGATATATCCGTTACGGACATAATAGGGTTCGGGCGACGTGGCGCAAGGATGGCGTGTGCCGAAGTGTCAGACATTCGTCAGAAGGCGGCGCCGGCGGCTGTCGCAGTCGCGTTCCCCGCCGTTGCGTGCATGGTGGCTCGACGACGGAGGCCGTATGCCTAACAGAACGCAGGTGCTCGTGGTCGCGTTCGCGGCGCTCGCGATGCGAGTGATCGGCACTCGGGCGGCGGCGCACTCGCCGAGCGCGCGGGGCGGTGACCGCACAGGAGACCGAGGTCGCGCACCCGTAACCCGCGATGCCTGTCCTAACGCGAACGGGCCCGCCCCGGCAGCATCGCCGGAGCGGGCCCGTCCTCTCGTGCGTCCTTCCGTTAGAACGTCAGACCGAGCAGGACGGAGAAGTAGCGGTTCTTGATGTCGCTATTTTGGAACGCGTCGCTGAAGCCGTACGAATAGCGCGCGCCGACCGACATCTGCGTGGCGCCCACGTTGAAGCCGAGGCCCGCGCCGGCAACGCCGAGCACGTCGAACGTCTTCTTCTGGGGGCTCTGTCCCGACTGGCTCAGGTCATCGCAGCTCGCGGTCTGGCCCGACGCCGACAGGTCGCAGCCAACCTGGAAGGCCGCAGCCGGACCTGCCATGAAGAACGGGTGCATCGGGCTCTTCGCCATCACGTCCCAACGAAGCAGGACCGGCACCTGGAGGTAATTCATCTTGGCCGTCTCGCCGCTGGCGGTCGCGCCCTCTTGCGTGTACAACGCTTCCGGCTCGATCGACCACGCCTGGTTCATGTGCAGCGTGAGGAACAGACCCGCCTGGAAGCCGGTGCGATTGCTCACACCGCTGAAGTCGCTTCCACTCAACGTGGAGAAATTGAGCCCACCGAGCACGCCGATGGTCGGCTTGGGGGTCGCGATCTGGGCCGTCGCAGTGTGGGAGGCAGCGGCGAAGGCGAGGGCGGCCGCGGAAACGATGACGAATCGCTTGTGCATGAGGATCTCCGAAGAAGTCCAGTCGACTGGTCAGGAGGCGGGGCGAACCACCACAAGGGAGGAGTCGGTGTTTGCCGCCGCTGACGCGCCGGTATCAGCTAACTGCGTGTCGGCGCGTGACCTGCTAAAAGACTCCTGACCGGTCAAAACGTGACATAGCCGGCGGAAACATCCGTTGCCACAAGCGGTTTGCTCAGTTAGACCGACTCCCTCCTGGCCCAGTGTGACCTGTCATTATGCCAGCCCGAATTTGACTGGCCTTGGCGGTCGCGTCCGGAACCTCTTCGAGTCGGTAGACGAGCCGGGCCGTGCGCCGCACCGGCAGGGCCAAGGATAGGGTGTCCGAGCCGCGACGCGCGACCATCCGCAAGCTCGTGCCGGTGGTGCTGTCGTACCGGGCGAGCACCTTCGGCCAGTCGCCGAGCGATGCAACCGGTATATCGCCGACCTTCGCGATGCAGTCGCCGGCGCGAAGTCCCGCCGCGTGTGCCGGGCCGCCGTCGTTCACCGCCGAGAGCAGCATGCAGCCATCGCCCGCCGCGACCTGCGCGCCTAACCGGAGATCGCGGACCGTGTCGCGCGCGACGCGCCACCCCGCCAGCGCGAGCACCGAATCGATCGGCATGGGCTCGCGGCCGGTGATGTAGCGGCGGTCGAAGTCGGCGAACGAGCGTCCACCCGCAAACCGTCGGACCGTTCCCCACCAGTCGGCGGCGGTGAACCCGCGCCACCGGGCGCGGTACGTGCTGTCGTACAGCGTGCGCATCACGTCATCCAGCGAATGCGCGTTGTTGCTGGCGTCGCGGATGAGGATGTCGAGCAAGAGGCCCGCGGTGGCGCCCTTGGGATAGTAGATGCCGCCGGTGCCATCGGCCGCGCCGATCCACGCCGAGAGCGAGGCGTCGCCTAACGCAATGGGCACCGAGCCCTGCACCTGCGCGATGTCGCCCGCCATCTGCGACTCGAACGCCGAGTCGTCAATGATCCCGCTCCGCACCAGCGCGAGGGGACCATAGTAGTCGGTGATGCCTTCACTCACCCACAACCAGGGCGTCGGCTGCGCATCATCATAACGATACGGCACCATGTCCGCGGGACGCAGCCGCTTGACGTTCCAGGCGTGGAACATCTCGTGCGCGTACAAGAACGGCAGGAATGGATAATCATTGCCGTCCATCGTCACGCCGTCGAGCTGTGAGTCATGGTGCTCGAGACCGCCGCCGTTCACGATGGTGTCGGCGAGCTGCAGCACCGTGTACTGCGAGAACGGGATGTCGTGGAAGACCGCACCCTCCGTCGGCACGAGGCGTGACAACCACGCGAGCGTCCGCTGCCGCCACTCGGCCCGCACGCCGCCGGCGGGGAAGCTCGCGAGACGCACCCAGGCCGCGCCGGTGCGCACGCTGTCGAAGTCGAACACGCCGACGATGAAGGGCGCGTCGACGAAGTCGTGATAGTTGGTCGCCGTGAAACTGTTCGGCGCGCTGCCAGCCGTTAGGCCCGTGGCGACGCGCCACTCCGCCGGCGCGTGGATCTGCACGGTTGCCGGCCACGCGAAGCCGCGACCAACGGGATAGAGAAACACGTTCGTGCCGTTGAAGAACGCCAGGTCGCGCGCGGTGTATGCAACCGCGCGATCGTGCGCGTCGGCGTGATAGCGGAACGCCACCGTCACCGTGGACGCTCCGTTGGGCCGAATCTCCCAGGTTTGAAAGTCGAGCTTGTGCCACGGGAGCGGCGTGCCGGCCGCCGTCGCGCTGAAGTCCAGCACGCGCGACGCAAACCACAGGAGGACGTAATGTCCCGGACTCCACGCAGGCAGCGCGAGCACCACCGGCGCCGGCCCGGTCACGTGGAACCGCATCGTCACCACGAGGTCTCGGGTCCGAGCGGTCGTCGAATCGACCGTGACGTCGTAGTGAATGTCGGAGAGCGGCGCGGAGGTCGGCAGCTTGGCGCGGGGCGCGGCTTGCGCGCCGAGGGTCGCCCAACCGAATACGATTACACCGAGGATGACCGCGCGATGACGTGTCATGTGGAGACCGCGAACGTGAACGGTGGCGTAAAGGATTTCACACAGCTTGGACAGTACGTCGGCGTTCGATGGTTGGACAGGATGGACGGCTGGACATTGCGGCGCCGTCGCGCATCACTTCATCCATGACCACGACTGCAATGCGACGACAGCGGCGCACCGGGGCCCGAACGATCGGCGCCATCCTCGCCGCCGCCTGCACGGTCTCCTGTTCGTTCGGACCTGCCCAAAAAGACGAGCTCGCGGCGTACACGCACAACCGGGGCGCACTGACCAGCATCTCGAGCACGATGGAGCAATCGCGCGGTCGTTACCGGGTGCATCGCATCATGTTGACGAGCAGCACCGGAGTCGTCGCGCGAGGCATCGTGATGCAGCCCATGCCGGACACGGGTCATCTGCCGGCGGTCTTGCTGGAGGATGGACGCGAGGAAAACAGTGGCGCCATCGACCGGCTGCCCGCCGAGTTCGGCGACGTGGTCGTGTTGTCGCTCGACTATCCGCCGTCGCGGCCGATGCGCATCTCGCTGTCCGACGCGCTGTTCCACTCGGACCCGCTCAGGACCGCGGCGCAGCGCATTCCGCAGATGTTCTCGTTAGGCGCGGTGTACCTGGCGCAACGCGGCGATGTGGACACCACGCGGATCGCGATCGCCGC
>DASYXE010000327.1:0-4502 GCA_035935375.1 Gemmatimonadaceae bacterium
GCCGCCATCCACGACTACGAAATTGCGCGCTGGGGCGGGACGTCCGAGGACGTGGCCTTGGGTCTCCGCGACGGCACGTTCGGCATGGCGGAGGAAACGGGCCGCGGGATGAACGCCGCGTTTGCGTTAGGCATGCAGTCCGGCTGGGGCATGGGCGAAGCGCTCGGGCGCGCCCTGGCTGCCGAACCCGCTCTCGCGCACCCCGAACAGTCGCTCCTCCTCGGCGCGCACAGCCTGGGCGTGCCGCTCACGGTGCACGCGGCCATCGGCGCCGAGATCATCCATCAACATCCGGCGGCGAACGGCGCCGCGATCGGCGACACGAGCCACCGCGACTTTCGCCGCCTGGCGGCATCCGTGTCGGCGCTGCATGATGGCGGCGTGGTGCTGAACATCGGCAGCGCCGTGGTCATGCCCGAAGTGTTCCTCAAGGCGCTCACCATCGCGCGCAATCTGGACGGCGGGCACCCGACGAATTTCACTACGTGCGATCTCGACATGGCGCGCCACTATCGCCCGCGGGTGAACGTGGTGCAGCGGCCCACGCTGGAAGGTGGTCAGGGCTTCGAGATCACGGGGCACCATGAGCTCATGGTGCCGATGTTGGTGTGGGGCGTCGTGGAAGGATTGGACCGCCGCGAACGCTGACGATCCTTGGGCCGGCCCGGCGTGCGCGAGTCGCACGCGGTGCCGGCCGCTGACTAACGGAACATCAACCGTTGAACTTCTCGCGCAGACGCCGAGCCGTGTCCGGGCTGACGACGCGGATCACGAGATAGATCAGCGCGCCGATGATCGCAATCTTGAGCGCCAGGAACAGCAGCACGAACAAGATCCCAACCAGGCCGCCAAAAACGCCGAAGACAAATTTGAGCGCAATCAGCCCGAGAATCGCCAATGCGCCGATGGAAAAGATGGTTCGCAGCATGATCAGATCTCCACGAGGTCGACCGATGGCTCGGTCTCTGCGCACATTACGACCGGCGCGACAACGAGGTTTCAGGTTCCGGCGTTCCTTACAGGAACAAAATGACGTATCCAACTGAGGGCCACCCCGCCCTGCTCAGGGGTGGCGACGTGATCATCATCGGCGGCGGCCTGGTGGGCCTCGCCACGGGCGCGGCGCTATCGGCCCGCGGCGCCGACATCTCCATCGTCGCCGATCATAACGCCGGCGAAGCCTCTCGCGCTGCCGCGGGCATGCTGGCACCAAGCGTCGAACGCGCCGAAGGCCCAGCCCACACCTTCGCCATTGCGGCCCGTGACCTGTACCCGAGCTATGTCGAAGCCTTGGCCGAGGTCACCGGCAAGCTCGTCCCCCTGAATCGCGACGGCATCCTCGAGCTCGTGTTCGACGAACGCGAAGCCGAGGTCAAGCGCCGCGACATCGCATCGCTCGGCGGCAAATGGCTGAGCGCGGAGGATCTGAGGACCCTCGAGCCGGGCATGGGCGACGCCGCCGGCGCCTGTCTCTTCCCCGACGACGGTGCCGTGGACAATGTCGCGCTGCTGCGCGTGCTGCGCGAGATGGTCGAGGCCTGCTCGACCGTCACGATCATCCATGATCGCGTTACCTCGATCGACCTCGAGAACGAGCGACCCTGGGTCGAGCTCGCCTCGGGACGCACCATGATCGCGTCCAAGCTGGTGCTGTCTGCGGGAGCATGGTCCCCGGGCATCGAGGGACTGCCGCGCCGTATCCCCGTCGAGCCGGTGCGCGGCCAGATGCTCTCACTCGGCGCATGTCCGATTCGCCACGTGACCTACGCGGGCGATGGATACGTCGTCCCGCGATCGAGCGCGCATGCCGTTGTGGGGTCGACTATGGAACACGTCGGGTTTGCCAGCGGGACGACCCCAGAAGGGATGCAGGCCTTGGGCGACGTCGCCCGGAGAATTGCCCCAGCGCTCGCGAACGCGCGGCCGCTCGAACGCTGGAGCGGACTACGCCCCGTGACACCCGATCTGCTGCCGATCCTTGGGCCGGATCCTGAGTATTCGACGCTGCTCTATGCGTGCGGCCATTCGCGGAACGGGATCCTCCTTGGGCCGTTGACCGGCGAGTGCATAGCCGCACTCGCATCGGGCGAAACGCCGACGTTAGACCTGAGCCCGTTTTCGGTCGAGCGCTTCGAGGTGTCTCGCGTAACCATCAAATAGTCATTTAGACGGTAGCTCCACTTCCACACACCTGCCCAAACGGGTAGGTTTGCCGAGTCCCTGCTGACCTATGTGTCGCTGCGGATGGGGCTTGCAAGTGGTTGGCGGGACGCCCGAACTGCTTTCCAAATCGTATGACGGATACGCTGTACCAGATCATGGGGCGCCATTCCGCTGCCCCCCTCCCCGACCGCAAGCCGCCCTGGCTCAAAGTGCGTGCGCCCGGCGGAGAGAACTACAATCGGTTGGGCGCGCTCATGCGCGAGCTTGGCCTGCACACCGTCTGCGAGGAAGCGCACTGCCCGAACGTCGGTGAATGTTGGGAGCACGGCACCGCGACGTTCATGATCCTGGGCGACGTCTGTACGCGGAACTGCGCTTATTGCGCGGTGTCGCACGGACGTCCGCCCGTATACGACATCGAAGAGCCGTCGCGTGTTGCGTCTGCCGTCGAGCAGATGCAGTTGCGGCACGTTGTGATCACGTCGGTCGATCGCGACGACCTGCCCGACTTCGGTGCCGGCATTTTCGCCGAGACTATTCGACAGATCAAGCAGCGGCTGCCCGATTGCTCGGTGGAAGTGTTGGTCCCCGATTTCCAAGGTGATGAGGACGCGATTCGCACCGTCCTCGACGCCGAGCCCGACATCTACAATCACAACACGGAGACAGTGCCGCGGCTCTATAAGCGGTGCCGGCCGGGCGGTCGGTACGAGCGCGTGCTGCGGATCTTTCGGTTCGTCAAAGACGTCGCGCCGCACATCCCGACCAAGACCGGCATCATCCTCGGCATGGGCGAGACGATGCCCGAAGTCGAGCACACGATGCGCGAGCTGCGCACCGTGGACGTCGACATCCTCACGTTAGGCCAGTACCTGCGTCCGTCGCCGCACCACATCGCGCTCGACCGCTACTACACGCCCGACGAATTTCGCGCGCTCCGCGAGGCGGGACTGGCGATGGGGTACCGCCATGTCGAGTCGGGTCCGTTAGTCCGCTCGAGCTATCACGCGTGGGAGCAGGTCCAGAGTCTCACGGCGTGAGCGCGACCGCGCCGCCCTCGACCGGACCCGCCGCGCCGCTCCACCGTCTCTCGTCGCCGCCTCGCATGCCCAAGAAGAAGTCCGACTCGTCCCTGAAAACCGCCGCCCCGCCGGCCTCGTCGTCCCGCCTAACGGAAGACGCGCCCGCCCCGAGCCGCAAGGACCTGCTGCGCGAGATGCTCCTCATCCGCCGCTTCGAGGAGCGCTGCGCGGAAGCGTACGCGCTCGGCAAGATCGGCGGGTTCTGCCACCTCTACATCGGCCAGGAGGCGGTTGGCGTCGGCGCGATCTCGGCGCTGCGCGAGGACGACTACGTGATCGCCAGCTACCGCGACCACGGGCAGGCGTTGGCCCGCGGGGTGCCGCCGCGCGCGGTGATGGCCGAGCTCTTCGGCCGCTCGGACGGGTGCTCCAAGGGCAAGGGCGGATCGATGCACCTCTTCGATCGCAACGTCAACTTCCTCGGCGGCCACGGCATTGTGGGCGGCCACATTCCGCTCGCGACCGGCGTCGGCTTCGCGATCAAGTATCGCGGCGGCGACCAGGTGTGTCTGTGTTTCTTCGGAGAAGCCGCGGTGAACGGCGGCGCGTTCCACGAAGCGCTCAACATGGCCGCGCTGTGGAAGCTGCCCGTGATCTACCTCATCGAGAACAACCGCTACGGCATGGGCACGGCGCTCGAGCGCGCATCGGCCATCAACGACATCGCCGAGCGCGCCTGCTCGTACGACATGCCGAACGAAGTCGTGGACGGGCAGGAGGTCTACGCCGTGCGCGACGCCGTGATGCGAGCGGCCCAACGCGCACGCAACGAGCACACGCCCACGCTCATCGAAGTGCGCACGTACCGTTTCATGGGCCACTCGATGTCCGACGCCGTGAGCGGCACCTATCGCACCAAGGAAGAGCTGGAAGAGCACATGAAGCGCGACCCGATCACCGTGCTGCGCGGCGAGATGGAGCAGCACGGCGAGTGGTCGGATCAGGACATGGCCGCGATCGACGAGGAGATCAAAGGCATCGTCGAGGATGCGTGGAATTTCGCCGACGCGAGCCCGGAGCCGGCCCTCGAGTCGCTGACGGAAGATGTGTACATCGATGGTGAGCTCTCGTGAGGTGCATCAGAAATTATGATAGTGGAGATGGGGAATGGGGAAGCGCTCGCTGGCGCTCGCTTGGGGAAGCGCTGCGCTGCGGGAAGCGGCGGCGACGCCGCCTGAGGGGTGGAACAACATCAATGGTCTGCACGACGTGCGTGCCATGCGCGCGAGCCTCGGCGATTCGAGACTCTCCACCCAG
>DASYXE010000328.1:0-1833 GCA_035935375.1 Gemmatimonadaceae bacterium
GCGCCGCGCACCTTCGGGGCGTACGCGAAGTAGCGCTTGAGCTTGAGGAACCGCTTCTCGTACACGTTCCAGCTCACCACGGCCGCCGCGAATGTGAGCAGCCCGCACAACGCGCCTAACGCAAGCGACGCCAGGATGTGCGACCCGAAGAGCATCGGCACGCGGTTCCGCGGGAACACCAGCGGCTGCACATGCGCCCAGATGGGCACGTGGAACACGTACATCGCGTAGCTGTACTTGCCTAACGCACGCAGCCATCGCGCGCCGAGAATGCGCGCCGGGATCGTCCCGCGCGCGGCCGTCGCCCCAGCGGCCACCAGCCCGCCCCACGCGATCGCCATGATCGTGTAGCCCGGACCCTCTTCCCACCCGCCATATGTCCACAGCCCGCCGTGCGCGTGGAACACCGCCACGCTGATCGCCGCGGCCATCACGCCGAGCCCCATGAAGAGGCGTGAGCCCACGTAGGCGATACGGCAGTCGGCGAGCACGACGGCAAGCAAGGCGCCGACGGCCAGCGAATCGAGCCGAGCCGGTGTGAGCGCGTATGGAGCGATCAACGCCGCGTGGTGCGCGCGCAGCCACAATCGGAAGATCGGTGCGCCGACGATGATGGCCCCGCACACGACCGCCAGCCGCCGCCGCGTCAGCAGCAGCACGAGCGTCGGCCACACCAGATAGAACTGTTCCTCGACGGCCAACGACCAGAACGGTCCCGTCCAGAAGTAGTTAGGCGGCTCCGTGCGCCGCACGAACGCGAGCCACCAGTTGTCCAGATAACTCCACCACCACCCCTGCTCGTGCCAGAGATAATGGTCGTTGCCCGTCGTGCCGGTTCGCACGACGAGCAGGAAGTACGCGGCGAGAAATCCGTAGTACAACGGGAAGATGCGCAGCGCGCGCCGGCCGTAAAACGTACGGTAGTAGTGCGGCGCGCCCTTCGCGTCGAGCAGCAACATCGTAATCAGCAGGCCCGACAACACGAAGAACAGATCGACGCCGGCCCACCCCGCGCCTAACACGCGGTGCACCAGGCGATCGCCCGAGCTGGCGTCGGGCATGCGCAGCGTGAAGTGAAACGCCATCACCGCGAGGATCGCCAGGCCGCGCACACCGTCCAGCGCTGGCACATGGCGCCGCGCGGGGTGAAAGTCCGTCGGCTCGGCCATGGAGGTCGGAATCGACTGCCAGGAGTGTGCCGCCCGCCGCGACGACCACAGGGCGCGTCGCGCATGCTGACCGAGGCCTGGGGCCGCGCGTCATCTCAACGAGTTCTTGACGTTCGACTCGCCCTCCGCGCCTGGCGTGTGGGAAACCAAACGCGTAGATACACCAGCACCGCCGTGCCCTCACACTGCCGCGCCCGTCTCAGATGACCACCGCCAAACGCCCAACGGCTCTCGATCGCGAAAGAGTGCGCGCGGTCGTGCGCCGGCTCTTTGGTTTGGGCATCCTGGCCCTCGGCGGCGTCATCGCGACGTTGTCGATCATTGTCGTCGTGCAGCTCGCGAGCCGCCGCCAGATTCTGCGCGGACGGCAGGAAGTGCTCCTTGCGCGCGACGTCAACACACTGCTGCTCGACCGGCAGGCAGGCGTCCGCGGGTATGTGCTCACCGGCGATTCGACGGCGCTCAGGCCCGAGACGGTCGGTCGCGCACACCTCGGTATCACGCTCGAGTCGCTGCGTGCGGCAACGCAGGGCGATGCGCTGTCGCAGGTTGGCGTGGAGCAGCTGCGCGGATTGGCCGCGCGCTGGGACACGAGCTTCGTTGGTCCGGAGGTCGCCGCCGCGCGGCGCGGCGATTTCGAGGGAGCGCGACATCTCGCGGCGCA
>DASYXE010000329.1:0-6265 GCA_035935375.1 Gemmatimonadaceae bacterium
GACCGACGACCAGGTGTTCGCCGTCGGCGCGTGCAACGTGGTCCATCCCGACGCCAAGCCGTGCTTCAAGACGTATCCGCGCAACCTCACGCCCGACAACGAGACCGGGCTCGGACGATTCACCGAGCGCCAGATTTTCAACGCGCTTCGCTACGGTCTGCGCCCCGAGGACACGCCGGATGTCGACATCACGTCGATGACACCCGGGCAGGGAAATTTCCCGGCGCATCCGCGGTACCTTGCGCCGCCGATGCCGTGGCCCGACTGGCGACACATGGACGATGCCGACCTCTGGGCCATAGCCGCCTACCTCTAGCGCGCCGTCAAGCCGGTTCACTACCGCGTGGTGGAGAGCGAAGGTCCGGCGGACTTCTGGGCGAGCGCGTATGCCAAGCTCGCCGGCCCGTATCCGCCCAAGCCGTACCCGACCGAGAACGAGCGCGTGCCGGACCAGAATGGAGCAGCGCCTAACCACTAACGCGGAATCAGCGACGGCGCATCATCGTACAACGAGGTCTGGCCGCACTGGCTAGTGCCGACGTAACGACGAACCCAGCCCGACACGGACCGAAAGCAGAACGACCACAGTGCGAGTCGCTCGGCGGGTCGGAAATGGCAGGCATTCTACGACATTCTTGGCGTGGAACTCCGGCAGCGGACGTCACGGTCTCGCGATTTGGCGGCAACTTGCCTGAGTTCGTCGTGCTAAAATCAGGAGAGTCCTGGTTCGAGCCCAGCGGCCGCGGTCCTGGTTCTTGCCGACCTGATCATCTCGTTGGCTCTGGTCACCACCAATCCGTTCGATTGGGTTTACTTCGTCCCGACTGCGGCTCTCGTCTTTGCAGGCGTAGGCGTGGTGAGCAACTTCAACCGCGAGGCCGATGCTGCCATCACCGAGCTATCGGAAATCACGGAGGCGATTGGGCCCGAGCTGGCCGGCGTCAGGCAGGGGAGCCGTTAGGCGCCGAACGGCGGCGTCTGTCACGTCAGTCCGGCTGCAGCGCAATGACCGGTTCCAACGCGGACTCGCGCGTGGGCGCGGCTTTGCTAACCGAAAACGGACACGACGCGGACACGGCCGGACGCCCGTCGACCCGCTCGGCCTTGACGGACGTCCAGCGGTACCGCATGTTGCCCGGAGTTACTCCGGGGAGAGCCCATGCCGCGCGCCACTGCGCACGAGCCCGAAGACCTGCTGCGCGGGACCCTCGACGCGCTCGTCCTCAAGACGCTGTCTTGGGGCGCCCGCCACGGCTATGAAATCGCACGGTGGATCAAGCTCGTCTCCGGTGAGACGCTCACCGTCGAAGATCGCGCGCTCTACCTGGCGCTGCACCGCCTCGAGGATCGCGGGCTCGTCGAGAGCCAGTGGGGATTCTCCGAGAACAATCGGCGCGCCAAGTACTACCGCCTAACGAGCGCGGGACGCGCCGAGCTCCGCGCGCGGACGAGCCACCTCATCCGGTACACCGAAGCCCTGCTCCGCGTGCTCGGCGCGGCGCAATGGGAGGCGCCATGAGCATGCGTCGTCCGGACGGGAGCGAAGTTAGGCGCGTCGTCTCCATCGGAGACCCGCCGATCGAAGCGGCGGTCGACGATGAAATCGCGTTCCACGTCGAGAGTCGCGTCACCGAGCTGCTGGCGCAGGGGCTCTCGCCGAGTGACGCGCGTCGCGTCGCCCTCGCCGAGTATGGTGACGTGCAGGCGTCGAGGCGCGAGCTGGCCGCCGTCGACCGTCATCTCCGTCGTCGACGCCGCGCGGCACGCTGGCTCGACGGCATCGCGCAAGACATTCGCCATGGCCTCAGATCGCTGCGACGCCGGCCAACGTTCTGTGTCGCGGCACTCGGAACACTGGCGATCGGCATCGGCGCACTCATCACCATGTTTGCCATCGTCGACGCAATCCTACTTCGTCCGCTTCCGTACCGGGATCCCGAGCGGCTCGTCGGCACGTGGCACGACATGGCGGTGATCAACCTTCCGCACGCGCCTCAATCGGCACAGACGTACTTCACGTACGCCACGCAAACTCGAACGATCGACGGCATCGGTCTCTATATCGAGTCGTCAGCAAACATTTCGACGAGCAAGCAAGGGACTGATCCGCAACGCCTCGCGATCGCCGGGGCGACGGCGAGCCTGTTCAGCGTGTTAGGCGTCACACCGTTGCGTGGTCATGTCATCACCGAAGACGAGGACACGCCGAACGCCGAACCGGTTGCGGTGATCAGCGAAGACCTCTGGCGCTCGATGTATGGGAGCGATCCGGCCGTCGTCGGCAAGCTGATCGACGTCAATGGCGAATCGGTCCGGATCGTGGGCGTGCTCCCTCGATCCTTCCAGATTCCACGGGAGGGGATCGCGCTGTGGGTTCCGCTCGGCATCGATCCCGCGAATCCACCGCCGGTGGCGTTCAGCTACGGGGGGATCGCCCGACTCAAACCGGGCGTATCGCGCGTGATGGCCGAGCGCGACTTCGCGCGAGTGCTCCCTCGAGCGGCCGACCTCTATCCGAAATTCGTGCCCGGTATTACGACGGGACAGATCCTCGCCCAGACGAAACCTCGGCCGTTCCTGACGCCGTTGCGCGACGACGTCGTGGGCGCGGTGTCGACCACGCTGTGGGCGACGGCCGCGGCCGCGATGCTCTTGTACCTCGTGGCCTGCATCAACGTCGGCAACCTGGCACTCGTCCGCTTCGACGCGCGCCGGTCGGAGCTTGCCGTTAGGCAGGCGTTGGGCGCCGGGCGAGCCCGGCTCGCTCGCGCGTTTTTCTCCGAGATCGCCATCCTCGCGTTGGTCGCGGGACTCGTGGCGCTCGTCATCGCCCGGGTCGCGCTCGGATTACTCGCCAGCAAAGGGCCGGCCGATCTGCCGCGACTGGTCGAGGTCGGGATCGATTGGCGATCGGTGCTGTTCGCGCTGTTGGCGACCGCGGGCGCCGCGACGTTGAGCGGCGTCATCCCGCTCGAGCGGCTGCGCCGCGGAACGCTTCCACTCAGTCGCGGGAGCCGTGGCGGCACTGCCAGCCGCGCCGCGAATCGGACGCGACAGACGCTCGTCGCCGTGCAGATCGCACTCGCCCTCGTCGTCCTCGCCGTCTCCGGACTGCTCGTTCGGTCGTTCGCCCGGCTCAACTCCGTTAGGCCTGGGTTCGACGCCGATCACGTGGCGACGTACTGGGTGTCGCTGCCTGCGAGCCGCTATCGAACCGACACGGCGGTCGTGCGCTTTTACGCGTCGCTGCTCGACCGCGCTCGCTCGCTCCCGGGAGTGTTGAGCGCGGGGCTCACCACGCGCGTGCCGCTCGTGCGCCGGGGCTTCAACGACAACCCGCTCTACGCCGAGGGGGTCGTCCAGGCGGATCAGAAGCTTCCGCCGCTCCAGCTCTTCACGACCGTTGGCGGCGATTACTTCCGGACGATGCACATCCCGTTGTTGAGCGGCAAACTGTTCGATGCGATGGGCGTGCAGCGCGAAGGCGATGCGATCGTCTCCAGCCGGACCGCCGCGATGTTCTGGCACGATTCGACCGGCCGCTCCGTGATCGGCAAACGCTTTCGCGTGCTGCCGACGAGTCGCTGGTACACGATCGTCGGTGTCGTGGGCAGCACGCGCGATTCGTCGTTGGCCACGGCAGCCGTGCCGGGGGTCTATTTCCCGCAGACGGAAACCACGGATCCCACCGGAGCACAAACCGCGCACACCATGGCGCTCGTCCTGCGCACGGCGACAGACCAATCGACGCTCACGCCCGCGGTCCATCGCATCGTGCGCGAGCTGGACGCATCGCTGCCGCTCTTCGACGTGCAGTCCATGACCTCCGCCGTTCGCGCGTCCACCGCGCGGCTACGGTTCACGGTGCTCGTGTTGGGCGCGGCCGCCCTCGTGACTCTTGCGTTAGGCGCACTCGGATTGTACGGGGTGATGGGGTATGTCGTTGCGCTGCGCCGGCGCGAGATCGGCATTCGCATCGCGCTCGGCGCCACGCCGGGAGCCGTCGCCGGCGCGACGACGCGCGAAGCGATGGCTGTTACGGCCATCGGGCTGGCTGCGGGTCTCGTGCTCTTCGCGGCGACGGCGCCGCTGGCGCGCTCGATGGTCTTCGGCGTGGCCGCGTGGGATCCAGTGGCCGTGGGCGGCGCGGCGGCGATGCTGGTCGCGGCGGCGGTCCTGGCGAGCTGGATGCCGGCGCGTCGCGCGTCGCGGGTCGATCCCGCCGAGACGTTGCGCGCGGACGGGTAGCGGTTGCCTAACGCGCGCAGGCGCTGGGGCGGCTCCGTCATTCATTCGTGCGATCAGAAGCGCAAACGCGCTTCACTCCATGTCACGTGCACGACGGCACGTTAGGCAGGCGCGCCGGAGCCCGGCCGAGCCTGTAGCGCCCGCGGACGCCCATGGTCGTTGTCAGCGGCGCTCCGCGCGTGTAAGCATACAGGTAGGCCCTGACTCCGACGTTCATGCTCCACTCCTTGGTTCCGCACCACTGCCTGTCACCGCGCCGCGCCTTGGCGCCGGCTCACGGCCTCCAAGCGGCCGCGACAACCGCCGGCGCGTATCGGCGAATGTTCCCCGACTTGCCGGCACTGCCGAGCGATGAGGCATTCCTCAGGAAGCTCGGGACATCGTGTGGAGTCGGAGACCTCGGCACGGATGCGAACCAGAGATACGATGCCTCGGGAGCGGCCGGCTGGACCATCATCGGCCAGTTCATCGCACACGACATCACCGCGGATCGCTCACCCCTGGTCGATCGCGCCGACGTCGAAGCGCTCGAGAACGTGCGGCGCCAGAAGCTGAACCTCGAGTTCCTCTACGGTGCCGGACCCGCCGGCGATCCCTATCTGTACGACGTCAGCGACACCGCCAAGCTTCTGTTAGGCGTGAACGATGCCGGCAACGCCGACGATCTCCAGCGCAACGGCCAGGGCATCGCCATCATCGCCGATCCCCGGAACGACTCGCACCTGCTCGTGTCGCAGATGCAGGTGCTGTTCTTCAAGTTGCACAACCGGATCGTCGATTGGCTGCGCGAGAAGGGCACGGCGGAACAACGCCTTTTCAGCGAGGCGCAGCGGCTCGTCCAATGGCACTACCAGTGGATCATCCTGCACGAGTTTCTGCCCGGCTTGATCGGTGACGCGCTGACTAACGCAATCGAAGCCGGCGACGTGCGCTACTATCATCCCTCGGATGACCCCTACATCCCGCTCGAGTTCGCCGACGCCGCGTATCGCTACGGCCACGGCCAGCTTCGCGAGAGCTATCGGCTCAATTCCGCGAGCGCGGCGGTGCCGCTCTTCCCCGACCTCGTCGGATTTCGGCCGGTTCCCGCACGTCGCGTCGTAGAGTGGGCACAGTTCTTCGACGTTCCCGGTGATGCGCCGGCTCAGCGCGCCAAAAAGATGGATGGCCTCGTCTGCGCGTCCATCATGAACCTGCCGCTCGCCCTCACCGGTGATGTCGAGGTCCAGGCCTTTCACAGCTTGGCCGCGCGAGATCTGCAACGCGGCCACGCCGTTGGGCTGCCGTCCGGCGAGGCCATCGCACGGCACATCGGCGCGACGCCGCTCACGCGGGAACAGACCGGTCTCGCCTCGGTGCACTGGAATCTCGAAACGCCGCTCTGGTATTACATACTCAAGGAATCCGAGGTCCAGTGCAACGGTGACCGGTTAGGCGAAGTGGGGGGACGCATCGTGGGGGAGGTGTTGGTCGGCCTGCTCGACCACGACGCGAGCTCGTTCCGCGCGTCCCGGCCCGACTGGCGTCCCGAGTTGCCGGCACGCAGGCCGAACACATTCACCATGGCCGACCTCGTGTCGTTCGCCAAAACGCGGTGAGCGGCATGGCACCTCACTCCCATCCCGGAACTCCAGAAACTCTGGCGATGGGTTCGCCGGGCCCGCTTCGCGCGACAGAGCTCCGCGGCCGCCCCCACGAGTGCGGCTCCCTCGATCGACTGCTCGATGACGTGCGAAGCGGACAGAGCCGCGCGCTCGTGCTGCGCGGCGAAGCCGGCGTCGGCAAGTCCGCTCTTCTCGAGTACCTCGTGGCGCAAGCCTCGAGCTGTCGCATCGCACGCGCCGTCGGTGTCGAATCCGAAATGGAGCTCGCGTTTGCGGGTCTGCACCAGCTCTGCGCGCCGCTACTCAGCTATCGCGAGCGCTTGCCGGCCCCGCAACGCGACGCACTCGGAACGGCCTTCGGTCTCAACGCCGGCGCGGCCGCAGACCGCTTTCTCGTCGGACTGGCGGTGTTG
>DASYXE010000330.1:0-5848 GCA_035935375.1 Gemmatimonadaceae bacterium
GATCCGGCCCAACCTGGTGCAGACGTTGGAGGGTGGACCGGCGCTGCTCCACGCCGGGCCGTTCGGCAACATCGCCCACGGGTGCAACAGCATCATCGCCACCAAGACGGGCCTCGCCCTCGCCGACGTGGTCCTAACGGAAGCAGGATTCGGCTCCGACCTGGGCGCCGAGAAGTTCTTCGACATCAAGTGCCGGTTCGGCGGCTTGAATCCCGAGGTCGCGGTCCTCGTCGCCACGGTGCGTGCCCTCAAGATGAACGGCGGCGCGAACAAGAAAGACCTGGGCACCGAGAACCTCGCTGCGCTCGAGAAGGGCTTGCCTAACTTGCAGGCGCACATCGAGAACGTGAAGCAGTTCGGCGTGCCGGTGATCGTCGCCATCAACCGGTTCACGTCGGACACCGATCGCGAGCTCGCGATGGTCGCGGCGTTCGCATCGAAGCACGGCGTGTGTGCCTCGGTGAACGACGTGTGGGCCAAGGGCGGTGCGGGCGGCGAAGAGCTGGCGCGCGAGGTCCTGTCCGCGCTCGACCGCGGCGGCTCCAAGTACACACCGCTGTACGACACGTCGCTCCCGATCCGCGACAAGATCGACACGATTGTGCGCAGAGTGTACGGCGGTGACGGCGCCGACTATTCGGCGAAGGCCGCGCGCACCATCGACTACCTCGAGTCGATCGGACTCGGCAACACGCCGGTGTGCATGGCGAAAACGCAGTACTCGTTTACCGATGACCCGACCCGCCTCGGCCGCCCCACCGGATTCCGCCTCACCGTCAACGAGGTGTATCCGTCGGCCGGCGCCGGGTTCGTCGTCGCGCAGGCCGGCGACATCATGACGATGCCCGGTCTGCCCAAAGAGCCCGCCGCCGAGCACATTGCGGTGAATCCCGACGGCAGCATCGTGGGGCTTTTCTGACACGCTGCGCGCGAGTATATCAGGAATAGTCGAACGAGCACCCCAACACCGTCCAGCCGGCGCGCCGGGGATCTCCCCGGCGCGCTGTCGTATCGGCCCTACGGCCGACCACCTTCCGGAGCCACGCGTGCCTCTTTCTTCCGTGTCCACGCCTAACGCACCAGCGGCCATCGGCCCGTACTCACAGGGCGTCCGCGCGGGCGACCTGCTGTTCACCGCGGGTCAGATCGCGCTCGATCCGGCGACAGGCAAGTTCCTCGAGGGCGACATCACGCAGCAGACCGACCGCGTGATGCAGAATCTGGCGGCGGTGCTCGCCGCCGCGGGCGCCGGCTGGACGGATGTCGTGAAAACCACCGTGTTCCTGCTCGACCTCGCCGATTTCAGCACGTTCAACGAGGCGTACGCGCGGCACCTGGGCAGCGCGCGCCCGGCACGCTCCACGGTGCAGGTGGCCGCGCTGCCGCGGGGCGCCCGCGTCGAGATCGAGGTCGTCGCCCAGGTGCCGCCGTCGTTGCGTTAGGCACCAAACCGGAGGCCGTCATGAGCACCTCCAACACCCGCGAGGAATTGTTCCGGCTCACCGCGTTCGCGCGGTGCGCGGGTTGAGCCTCCAAGATGGGTCCGGGCGACCTGTCCCAGGTGTTGGCGCCGTTGCCGCGCCAGATGGATGCACGCCTCCTCGTCGGCTCCGAGACGTTCGACGACGCGGGGGTCTTTCGGCTGTCCGACGATCTCGCCCTCGTGCAGACGGTCGACTTCTTCGCGCCCATCGTGGACGACCCGTACGCTTTCGGACAGATCGCCGCCGCGAACGCGCTCTCGGACGTGTACGCCATGGGCGGTGAGCCCCTCACCGCGCTCTGCATCGCGGCCTTCCCCGCAGCGGGCGTGCCGCTCAGCGTGCTAACGGAAATCCTGCGCGGCGCGCAGGACACAGTGCGCGAAGCCGGCGCGGTCGTCGCGGGCGGCCACACCGTGGTCGACGAGGAACCCAAATTCGGCCTCGCCGTCACCGGGCGCGTCGATCCGCGCCGCTTGCTCACGAACGCCGCCGCGCTGCCCGGCGACGTCCTCGTCCTCACGAAACCGCTCGGCACCGGCATTCTCGCGACGGCGGCGAAACACGGCAAACTCGACGACGCGACGCAACGCACCATGATCGCGAGCATGTCGCGTCTCAACGCCGACGCGAGCCGCGCCGCCCTTGCAGCCGGCGCCAAGTGCGCAACCGACATCACGGGCTTTGGATTACTCGGACACCTGTCGCACATCGCGCGCGCGAGCAACGTCACGCTGCGCGTGTCGCTCGCGCGGGTGCCGCTCTTGCCCCGTGCGCGCGAGCTTGCGGAGCAGGGCATCACCACGGGTGGCGCGGAGCGCAACGAGGAGTATCTCGAGCGCCGCGTCGACTGGGGCGCGGCCTCCGACGTGGATCGCACACTGCTCGTCGATCCGCAGACGTCCGGCGGGCTTGTCGTCGCGCTGCCACGTGCCCGCGTGGCGGAGTATCTTTCGGGCGTCGAGGGCGCGACCGAAATCGGCGCGGTCGACGCACGTTCCTCGTTCGACATCATCGTCTCGTGAGCCGTTTGGGAGCGGATGGGGCCTGGTGGCTCTCGCGGTCTTCAAAACCGCTGCGACCTGACGACGTCGGGTTGGGTGGGTTCGATTCCCACACGTTCCCGCCACGGCGCGTCGGCTGCCTCGCGGTCGCCGCGCTCGCCTGGCTTCTGTTAGGCGCGCCTAACGCAGGCGCGCAGCGCGCCGACAGCACGCGCGTCGGCCCCACCGCGCCGGTGGCGGCCGACTCGGCCCTCACCGCCCGCGACTCGCTCCGCCGTCCGCCCGTCTCGTCCAAGCGGGCGCTGCTCGAGTCGCTGGCCGTGCCGGGCTGGGGCCAGGCCTCGCTGCACCGGTCGACGGCCGGCGGACTGTTCGCGGCGCTCGAGGTCACCTCGATCGCCATGCTCATCCAGTCCAAGAAGGAATTGACCGCCGCCAAGGAGCTCGCCCGCGACAGCGTCTTCTCCGACAGCCTCGGCAGCAACATCGCCAACCCGTACGCCGGCCGCATTCCAGCGCGCAAGCAAGCGGTAGAGGACTGGACCTTCCTGCTGATCTTCACGCACCTGATCTCGGCCGCCGATGCCTTCGTCGCGGCGCAGCTCTGGGATGTGCCCGTGGAGGTGCGTGGACAGTCTGATGCGAAGAACGCCCGCATCAGCGTGACGGTACCCTTTTGATGTCCCAGCGCGACCCGATCGGGGTCTTCGATTCCGGCATCGGCGGCCTAACGGTCGTCCGCGAGCTCGTGCGCCAATTGCCGCACGAACGCATCATCTATTTCGGCGACACGGCGCGCGTCCCCTACGGACCCAAGAGCCCCGATACGGTGCGCCGCTACAGCACCGAGATCGCGACGTGGCTCACCCAGCAACACGTGAAGGTGATCGTCGTGGCGTGCAACACCGCCACCGCGCACGCGCTCGAGCACCTGCAGCGTGACTTTCCACTGCCCGTGATCGGCGTGGTCCAGCCCGGCGCGCGCGCCGCGGTCTGCGCCACGCGCAACCAGCGCATCGGCGTGATCGGGACGCTCGGCACCATCAACTCGGGTGCGTACGACCGCGCCATCCACGCGTTGGCAAAAAACGCCGACGTGGTCGCGCAGGCGTGTCCGCTCTTCGTGCCGCTGGTGGAAGAGGGCTGGCTCGACACCGACGCCACGCGCCTCATCGCGCGAGAATACCTGCGCCCCTTCACGTCCGACCACATCGACACGCTCGTCCTGGGGTGCACGCACTATCCGCTGCTCAAGCCGATGCTCGCCGAAGTCGTTGGGCGCGAGGTGCGGCTGATCGACAGCGCGGAAGAGACGGCCGCCGAAACGTGTCGCGTCCTAACGGAACGCAATCTCGTCGCGCCGCCGGGCAGCGTCGGCACGCACCGCTTCGTCGCGTCGGACGCGCCCGACCACTTCCTACGACAAGGCCAGCGTTTTCTCGGCGCCGCGATCGACGAAGTCGAGAAGGTCACCCTCGGCTGATCCGCTCCAGCGGCGCAGCTCGACGCGCTCGGGGCGAACCACCAAGAACGTTTGGGCATCCATCCACGCGCCGGGATTCGCGTACACGCCGTCCGTCGTGCCGCGCAGCGCCGGCACGTGCGAGTGCCCGAAAATCACGAGGTCGAGATCCGACTGCGTGGTGAGATGGTGCAGCGCGATGGCCTCGAGCCCCTTGCCGCCATCGCCCGCCGCGCGCAACCGGCTCACGTCCGAGCTGCCGGCCGCAAGGCGCACCGACCAATCGGGATGAATCCAGCGAAAGGCGCGAATCGCCCACTGATTGCGCAGCACCGTGCGCAGGCGCCGATACGCGCGATCTTCGCGCTCGCGCAGTCCGTCGCCGTGCTCGACGAGCGCGCGCCACCCGCCCAACGCACCGGACCACGGTCCGAGATGAAAATCGACACCCACGTCGCGCGTGAGCAGGTCGCCGCCCCAGCAATCGTGGTTGCCTCCCACGTACAGGACGCGGGTTCCCGCATCGCGCAGGTCTGCTAACGCAGCCAGGGTGCGGAAGTGTCCCCGCGGCTCGACGTGCCGCCACTCGAACCAGAAGTCGAACAGGTCGCCGTTCACCACCAGCGAGCCCGGCCGGCCGATGCGACTGCGGAGAAAGGACACGAGGCCGCGCTCGCGTTCCGCCGACGCGGCTCCGAGATGCGCATCCGAGAATACGTAGCACGGCGCGTCGAGCATCTGCACATTCTAGCCGACGCGCGCGACCTTTACAAACCGGCGCGGCGCGCGCATCGTCCCCGCCGTCTGATGCCGCCGCGCACATCCTCTGTCGAGTTTCGCGTCCGCTATGCGGAAACGGATCGCATGGGCGTCGTGTACCACTCGCACTATCTCGTGTGGTGCGAGATCGGCCGCACCGACCACATTCGGTCGTCGGGCATGCCGTACCGCGAGATGGAAGAGCGGGGCGTTGCACTCGCGGTGGCCGAAGCCGAGATCCGCTACGCGTCACCCGCGCGCTACGACGACATGATTCGCGTGGAGACCGTCATCAGCGGGGTCGCGTCGCGCACCGTGACTTTCGACTACGTGATTTCGAATGCCGAAACGGGTGAAAGGCTCGCGACCGCGCGCACCGTGCTCGTGTCGTTGGACCGCGACCATCGCGTGGTCACGCTGCCGCGCGACGTGCGCGACCTGCTCACGCGTGACGCTACCGGCCCGTCGTAGCCGCGCGCTCGCCTTGCTCCTCGCGGCGGCACACGCGTGCGGGCCGCACGGCGGCAGCGTGCCGGCGCCCGCGCACGGCGCGTCCATCGACGTCGCCGCGTACGCGCGGCTCCTGCAAATGGAGGACGCGCGGCGACTCGACACGGCGCTCGTGCGCGCGTCGCTCGAGTCGGGCCGCCCGGCGGAACGTGCCGAAGCGGTACGCGCCCTTGGGCGGCTGCACGGCGAGGCCATGGCGTCCACGCTGCGCTCGCTGCTCGCCGATGGCGACACGGCCGTGGCCGCGAGCGCCGCTTTTGCGTTAGGCCTCTGGCACGACTCGGCCGGCGTCGCGGCGCTCGAGCCCGCGATCGGCGCAACGCCGGCCGTCGCGACCATGGCCGCGTGGAGCCTCGGCGAGATCGGTGCTCCCGCCGCTGCCGTGATTCGCCGCGCGTTAGGCACGCCGCATCCATCCGTCGTCACGCGGGCGTTGCTCCTCGCCGCCGCCAAGCTGCGCCCGGTTCCGGTGGCCGACGTGCGGCCCTTCTTCCAGAGCACAAACGACACGCTCCGCTGGGCCGCCGTCTACGCGGTGTCGCGCTCGCCTGTCGGCGCCGCCGTACGCGACGTCGCGCGCCTCGCCGGCGACCCGAGCTCGCTCGTCCGCCAGCAGGTCGCGCGCGCGATGT
>DASYXE010000331.1:0-4196 GCA_035935375.1 Gemmatimonadaceae bacterium
CGACCGCCTCGAGCTGTCGGAGATAACGCGGCAGTTCCTCGAGCGTGCGGAACGGGAAGCCGGTGCCGACGAGTGCGAGCGATGGGTCATCGATGCGCGAGACCGTGATCGGCGCCCCGTTCCGCGTTGCGCCTTCGCCCAACAGACCCGTGAACGTTTCCTTCGTTGCGACGTTGCGCACGACGCCCGCGGCGAGCGTCCCCCGAACCACGAGTGCTATCGACACCGCGTATTGCGGATAGCCGTGCAAGAAATTGGTCGTGCCGTCGAGCGGATCGACGACGAAGAGCGTGTCGGCATCCAGCGTTGCATCGGGCGAGAGCTCTTCGCCGAGGATGCGCGCGGAGGGTGCGCTGTGGAGCAAGGCTTCGCGCACGATGCGCTCCGCCCCCGTGTCGACATCGCTCACATAATCCTGGTGCGCTTTGGATCTCCATTCGAGCGTCTCGCGATGCAGACTGCGCTCGGCGATGAATTGCGCGGCCGTGTCCGCCGCCCGATGCATCACGGCGAGAAGCTCGCGCGCGCGCGTCGTGATGTCTGCTTGCCCCCGTTCTGGAGCGCTCATACTTTCTTGCAATGTCCAGGATCTTCAGCGGAATACAGCCATCCGGAGAGCTGCACATCGGGAACTACCTCGGCGCGGTGAAGAATTGGGTGCAATTGCAGCACCGCTACGAGTGTGTGTTCTGTATCGTCGACTACCACGCCATCACCGGCCACTACGAGCCCGCGGACCTGCGCCAACGCACGTTCGACATGGCGGTGTCGCTGCTTGCGGCGGGCCTCGACCCCGACAAATGTACGTTGTTCGTCCAGTCGATGGTGCCCGAGCACACCGAGCTCGCGTGGATATTGAACACGGTCACGCCGCTGGGAGAGCTCGAGCGGCAAACGCAGTTCAAGGACAAAGCATCGCGACAGGAGAGCGTGCTCGCGGGCCTGCTCAACTATCCGGTGCTGCAGGCGGCGGACATTTTGTTGTATCGCGCCGATCTGGTGCCGGTGGGCGAAGATCAGGTGCAGCACTTGGAGCTCAGTCGCGAGGTGGCGCGCCGTTGGAACGCGAAGTTCGGCGTCGACTACTTCCCGGAGCCGAAGCCGCTCCTGACGCCGGCGCGCCGCATCATGGGGCTCGACGGCCAGGGCAAGATGTCCAAGTCGTTAGGCAACACGGTGGGCCTGCTCGAGTCGCCGGACGCGATCTGGGCGAAACTGCGGCCGGCGGTCACGGATCCGGCGCGCGTGCGACGCACCGATCCGGGGACGCCCGAAGTCTGCAACATCTATCATCTGCACAAAGGATTCAGCGATGCGGCGACGGTCGATCACGTGGCCGTGCAGTGCCGGAGCGCGGGCTGGGGCTGTATCGACTGCAAGAAGGTGCTGCTCGAATCGATGCTGCGCGAGCTCGACCCCATTCGCGAGCGGGCGCGGGATCTCCAGGCGCATCCCGAGCGCATCGCCGAGATCCTCGCCGCCGGCGCGGAGCGGTGCCGCACCATGGCGCGCGAAACCATGACGGCCGTGAAAACCACGATGGGTTTGTTGTAGTCGCGCACTCTCGCCATCCCTGCTCATGATCGACTCCGTCCCGGATGCCATGCGACTCGAGCTCCTCATCAAACTCCTCGTGGCCGTTGTGTTAGGCGGCGCGGTGGGACTCGAGCGGGAGATGTCGGGGAAGCCGGCCGGCCTGCGCACGACGATCCTCATCTGCGTAGGCTCGGCTCTGTTCACGCACCTGTCGATCACGATCGGTCTCATTTCCCAATCGCCGGCGGGTCAGCCGTACGGCGACGTGACGCGCATCGCGGCGCAGATCGTGACCGGCATCGGCTTTCTGGGCGCCGGCGCGATCCTGCACGAGCGGGGCAGCGTCGTCGGCCTAACGAGCGCCGCCACGATCTGGGCGGTGGCGGCGGTCGGCATGGCGGTCGGGTCCGGCGCGTACCCGGAGGCCGTCGGCACCACGGTGATGGTGTGCATCGTCCTGGTCGGACTGCGGCCCATCGAACGCAAGCTCTTGTCGGTGCGGCGTACCGTGACGGCCACGCTCCGCGTTGTGCCCAACACGGACTTCGGCGCGTTCGAGGACGTGTTCCACGACGCCGGCGTGCACGTGCGGTCGCGCCGCACCTACGATCACGTGGGCGACCGCACCTTCGAGCTGACGCTCGTCGGCCCGTCCAAGCGGTTCGACGTGCTCATCGACATCCTGCGCCGCCGCCAAGACGTCGTGAGCGTGTACATCGACTGACGTGCCGCGCCGTCTCGTCGCCGATTTGAATGCGACCGCGGCAGCGTGGGCCATACCCAAGGAGGGCATGGCGCAGCTGCGGGACGCGGCGCCCGCCGGTTGGGAGGCGGTCGTCCTCGATACGCCAACCATCTCCGACGGCGATGGCGGGGCGCCGCCGAGCGGGGAGGCGCGTGCCGCGATCGGCGAGGCCGAAGCGTACGCAGGGTTCGGGATGTCGCGCGCGCTGTTCGTCGACGCGCCGCGCCTGCGATGGGTGCACACGGCCGCAGCCGGCGTCGGCGCCTTGATGTTCCCGGAGATGCGCGCCAGCCAAGTACTCGTCACGAACTCGGCGGGCGTGCACGCGACGCCCATCGCCGAGCACGTCGTGGCGGGCCTGCTCGTGCTGCTGCGCGGATTGGACATCGCGCGCGAGCGGCAGCGTGCCCGCAGGTGGGACCGCGCGGTGTTCGCCGGGCCGGACACGCTGGTGCGCGAGATGGGTGAGTGCCGAGCGCTCATCCTGGGCGCGGGCGGTATCGGCAGCGCGATCGCGCAGCGTCTCACGTTCCTCGGCGCCACGTGCCGCGGCGTGCGGCGGCACCCGGAGCGGGGCGCGCCTGACGGATTCGCCGGGGTCCTCGGCCCCGAGGACTGGCCGAGTTCGTTAGGCGAAACCGACATCCTCATCGTCTCGGCACCCGCCACCGACGAGACGCGCGGCCTGGTGACCGCCGGGGTGCTCGACCGCCTGCCGCGCCACGCCATCGTGGTCAACGTGGCCCGAGGGTCGCTCGTCGACGAGGCCGCGCTCGCCGAGCGCATCGCCGCCGGACGGCTGCGGGGCGCCGTGCTCGACGTGTTCGCGCACGAGCCGTTGGAGGCATCGAGTCCGCTCTGGGGACTGTCGTCGGTGGTAGTGACCCCTCATGTTTCGGCTGTGTCGCCGCGCGGCTACTGGCGCCGCGAGCTCGACCTCTTGATCGATAACTGGCATCGCTTTGCGCGCGGCCAGCCCATGCGCAACGTCGTGGACCGCACCCTCGGCTATTGATTCGGGACATGGATACACCGAAGCGGACATCGTTCTCGGGCGTCATCGCGCCCGTCGTCACACCGTTCGACGACACGACGGGTGACCTCGCGCCCGATGCGTTTCGCGGAAACCTGCGCACGCACTTCGGGCACGGCGCGTCCGGCGTGCTGCTGTGCGGGTCCACCGGCGAGGCGGCGCTGCTGGACGAGCGGGAACGCGACCAGCTGGTCGAATGGGCTCGGCCGTTAGTCACGGACGATCGGTGGCTCCTGGCCGGCGTGGGCGGCGAATCGACGCGGCAGACCATCGCGCGCGCGAAGCGGGCGGCGGAGCGCGGAGCGGATGCGGTGCTCGTGGTCGCTCCCCACTATTACGGCAACGCCATGACGGTCGATGCGTTAGGCGCTCATTATCGGGCGGTGGCCGATGCGAGTCCGGTGCCGGTGCTGCTCTACAACATCCCCAAGTACATGCACTTTGCGTTGGACGCGGGGCTCGTGCGCGAGCTGTCGTCGCACGCCAACATCGTCGGGATCAAGGACAGCTCGGGAGACCTCGACCTGCTGCGCGGCTACCTCGCGTCGCAGGGCGATGGGTTTTCGGTGCTCACGGGCAACGGCGGGACGTTCCTGCGCGCGCTCGAGCTGGGCGCCTCGGGCGGGATCCTCGCGGTCTCACTCGTGGCCGGCGAGCTGTCGGTGGCCGTGTGGCGCGCGTTCCAGGCGGGCGATCGCGCGCGCGCGGCCGCGTTGCAGGCGCGGCTCACGCCGCTGTCCAACGAGATCGTGGGCGGCATGGGCGTGCCGGGCGTGAAGGCCGCCATGGATCAGCTGGGCGGCGGCCTGACGGGCGGCGCGCCGCGGCCGCCGCTGGTGCCGGCGTCCGCCGCGCAGCGCCAGCGCATCGCCGCGCTGCTCG
>DASYXE010000332.1:0-6094 GCA_035935375.1 Gemmatimonadaceae bacterium
CGCCGTCGGAGATCGGGCGCGTATCCCAGTGCGTAAGGTACAGAATGCGTTGGGCGGCGCCGGGCTTGAAGCGCGCGATGATGTTCCGGAGCGGCAGGGTGTCGCCGTGCACGGTGACGTGGGTCCACGTTTGCTCGCTGACCGTGTCGGCGCGCTGCTTCATCTGGGCGACGATCCAGTCGCCGGTTTTGCGGTGGGCGGGAGACCCGGGGATGCGTGGGCCGAAGTCGAGTTGTGTCTTGACGAAGCCTAAAGCTTCCTGTCCGTTGAACGAGGTTTGGGGGCGGTGTTCGCGTGAGCAGGCGGCGATGCCAAGAGGGAGTAGCATCATGCAGAATCGGGCGCGCAAAGACTGCTCCGGGGTGGAGAGGACGTGGGGGAAAAGTAGCAGGTGTGCGTCGGGCGTGCGTCGCGCGGGCGCGGCGCGTCTTAGATTTGGGCACTATCTCTCGTCGCGCAGCGTGAACGCGAGTTCTTTCCGGTGAAGATTCTTCCGCGGTACGTGATCCGCGAGCACGTTGGGCCGCTCATCTTTTCGTTGTCGGCCCTGACGATTCTGTTGCTCTTGAATCAGGTGGCGAAGCAATTCGGCCAGCTGGTGGGCAAGGGATTGTCGTGGGGCGTCATCGGGGAATTCTTTTTGTTGTCGATTCCGTTCATCGTGGCGATGACGCTGCCGATGGCGGTATTGGTGGCTGTATTGTACGGGTTCAGCCGATTGGTGGCGGAGAACGAGGTGACGGCGCTCCGTGCGTCCGGGGTGAGTGTGAACCGGATCGTTGCGCCGGTGATGGCGGGCGGCGTCGTATTGGCATTGTTGATGTTGTTGTTCAACGACCAGGTGTTGCCGCGGGCGAACCATCGGTTGCGGACGCTGCAGACGGACATTGCGCGGAAGAAGCCGACGTTCGCGTTGCGCGAGCAGGTGATCAACGAGGTCATTCCGGGGCGGATCTTTCTCAAGGCCGGGCACATCGACGACGCGACGAACCGGATGCGCGAGGTGTTCATCTACAATTTCGAGGATCCGGCGCATCGCAAGACGATTTACGCCGACAGCGGCGTGATGGGTCTGACGACCGACGAGAGCACCCTCGAGATGACGCTGCACCACGGGTTCGTGCTGCAGGTGCCTAACGACGATCCGTCGTCGCTGCAGCGGTTGTACTTCACGACCGACGTGGTGCGCGTCCGCGGCGTGACGAACAAATTCGAGAAAACGGCAAAGGACGACTATCGCGGCGAGCGCGAGATGACCGTCTGTCAGATGAACCAGGAGTATCAGACGGGCGTGTACCAGTTGGAGCTGGCGCGCAGCGAGCTCGCATCGACGCTGGGCAATACCGCGCGGTATGCGGCGACGGGCGAGCGGCCGCCGTTGGGAGTGTTGCCGGGCCGGCGCGACCGTCGGACGTCGGGCGAGCTCTACTGCAATCTCATCCGGAGTGCGTTGGGCGCGGTGGGTGTGCCGTCGGCGGAGGCGGCCGAGGTCCCGCGTCCGCAGCAGGGCGTGGCGACCGGCACGCCGGCGGCCAAGCGGACGGCGGCGCAGCGCGCTGCCGCCACGCGCGCGCCGGCCAAACCGGGGACGACGTTAGGCGGGCTGCATCCGCTGGTGACGACGCCGGGACGGCCGGCCGGCGTGCCGGTCACGCCTCAGTTAGGCATGTTGCCCGGCCCGGCCGTGACGCCGGCGCAGATCGCGGTGATCCGGTCGCGGATGACCGACGCCTCGATCACCATGGCGCGGTATCAAGTGGAGATCCAGAAAAAGTTTGCCCTCGCCGCGGCCTGCGTGGTCTTCGTTCTCTTCGGCGCGCCGATCGCGCTGCGCTTCCCGCGCGGTGGTGTGGGCGTGGTGATCGTCGTCAGCGTGATCGCGTTCGGCATTTACTACGTGTGCTTGATCGGCGGCGAGGCGCTGGCCGACAAGCTGCTGCTCAGTCCCTTCTGGGCGATGTGGGCGGCGAACGCCATCTTCGGCGTGATCGGCGCGATCATGTTGGTGCGCTCGCAGCGGGTGGGCGCGATGGCGGCGACGCGCGACACCACGGAGCTCCTGGAGCGCGCGCGTCTCTGGCTCCGGAGGCACGTCGACCGCATCGGGATTCGGGTTGGGCGGAGGGCCGCGTGAAGCGGCTGCTGCATCCGCTCGATCGGTACGTCCTGGCCGAGTTCACCAAGATTCTCGTCGCGGCGGCGCTGGGCTTTCCGTTGTTGGCGATCGTCATCGATGCGACGGACCACCTGCAGAAGTACCTGAGCCGCAACCTGAGCTGGGGGCAGATTGGGCTCAGCTACTTGTATTGGGTGCCCGACTCGATGTTCATGGTGTTGCCGGCGGCGGTGCTGTTCGCCGCCGTGTTTTCGATTGGCTCATTCACTCGGCATTCGGAGGTGACGGCGGCAAAGGCGTCGGGCATCAGCTTCCATCGATTGATCGCCCCGATTCTGATGGCGTCCGTGTTCACCGCGCTGTTCACGCTATTCTTGGGCGAGCTCGTTCCGGTGACGGATCGCAAACGCAACGACATCCTCGAGGAGCGCAAGTTCACGGGGGTCAGCGACCGGTTCAACTTCGCGTACGAGGCGCAGCGCGGGCGCGTCTACCAGATATCATCCTTGAACGTGGATCGGAGAGCGATCGATCACCTGACCATCGAGCGGAAGGGGAACGGGCCCGAGTATCCGACGTATCTCGTCGCCGCGCAATCGGCGCATTGGGATACGACTCGACACGTGTGGATGCTGCGGAAGGGCGAGCTGCACGTGATACCGGATTCGTTGCAGACGTTGTCGGTGCGATTCGATTCGCTGCGGGACAACGCGTTCACCGAGGCACCGTCCGATCTCACGGCCACGCCGCCGAGTCCGGACGAGATGCGGTACTTCGAGCTCAAGCGATTCATCGGGGCGCTCGAGCGATCGGGCGCCGACACGAACGAGCTGAGCGTGGAGCTGGCGCTCAAGTTCGCGATTCCGATCACGTGCATCATCATCGCGATCTTCGGTGCGCCGCTGGCGACGAGTGCGCAGCGGGGCGGCGCGGCGTTGGGTATCGGCATCAGTTTGGCGACCACGATGATCTTCCTCATGCTGATCCAGCTGACCAAGGCCATCGGGCAGGGCGGCGTGGTCCCGCCGACGCTGGCGGCGTGGCTGCCTAACATACTGTTCGCGGCGATCGGGTTGGTGCTGTTGGTGCGGGTCCGCACATGATCGCGCGCGGTCGAGGCCTCGCGTGAGCGCGAGCGTTTATCCGCGGCACGGCGGCCGCCGGCCCACGGAGTCGTTTCCGCTGCCGCAGCGTGCGGCGATCAGGTTTTTCCGCCGCGTCGCGCAGATCACCATCGGGATCTTTCTCGAGATCGGTTGGCGGGTCCATTTCCTGCGCGAGATCATGCGCGCGGTGACCGAGCCGCAGACGTGGCTGCCGCTCACGATCAAGCAGATGAAGAACATCGGCGTGGACTCGCTGCCGCTCGCCGGCATCGTGGCCGCGTTCATCGGCGCGGTGACGGCCTACCAAACCGTCTACCAACTTTTTCCGGGCGTGCAGTTGTCGGCGGTGGGGTGGATCGTGCGGCAGAGCGTGGTGCTCGAGCTGGGGCCGCTGCTCACCGCGTTGGTGCTGGCCGGGCGGGTTGGCGCACGCATGACCGCCGAGATCGGCACGATGCGCGTGACGGAGCAGATCGACGCGCTCGAGACGCTGGCGTACGACCCGATCGCGTACCTGGTGATGCCGCGGACGATCGCCGGCCTAACGATGGTCCCGATGCTCACGATTCTGTCGATCGCCATCGGCATCGTGTTCGGCGGCGTCACGGTGATCCTCGCGACGAAGGTCCGGTTGACGGACTATACGTCGGGACTCCGCCTCACGTTCATCCCGTTTCAGGTATACTACGCGCTGATCAAGGCGACGCTGTTCGGCACGTCCATCGCGCTCATCTGTTCGTACGAAGGGTACGTGACGGAGACGGGTGCCGAGGGAGTGGGCCGGTCGACGGCGCGCGCCGTGGTGATTTCTTCGGTGGTCATCCTGCTGTTGGACGCGCTCACCGCGCTCTACCTCGCCCCTGCCCTCGCGCCATGAAGCGACGTGACGAAGTGATCGTTGGTGTGTTCGTGACCGTGGCCGTGGTGGTCGGCGTCGTCGGGACGCTCTGGCTCGCGCGGCGCGGCTTCAGCAAGTCCTACCCGATGTACGCTCAATTCGATTGGGGCAACAACCTCAAGACGGGACAGCCGGTCGAGCTCGCGGGCGTGCAAATCGGGTCGGTCGAAACGGTGACGTTGAATCCAGCGGGCTATCTCGATGTGACGATGGAGATCGAGAAGCAGTGGAAGATTCCCGAGGGCACATCGGCGACGGTTCAGAACGAGGGGTTCTTCGGCGACAAGTCGATTGCGTTGCATCCGTGCCGGCGGCCGCAGCCCACGGTGGGCGCCGAAGGCGTGGTGCCCGTGGCACCAGGGCAGGACTCGACGCCGGTCTGTCGGCCTAACGCATTTCTGCCCCAGGGCGACACGATTCCAACGGGCAAGCCGGCGCCGAGCATGGATCAATTGTTGACGCGCGTCGACTCGATGAGCGGGCAGTTGTCGCTCATCGTGCGGTCGTTGCAGGTGGAGCTGGTGCAAAAGAACGGCGTTCAGGACATCCACAAGACGATCGTGTCGACCAACGCCCTGCTGGTCGAGTTGCACAGGGTGGCGGCGCAGCAGTCGGAAGCACTGACGATGACGCTGGCGTCGATTCGACGCAGCGCCGCGGCGTTGGACAGTGCCGCATTGGACACGACAGTGCACAACGTGGCGGCGACGACGCGCAACCTGCAGGCGATGACGGCGGAGCTGCAACGCACGTCGTCGCGGCTGGATTCGGTGGTCGCGCAGGTGCAGCATGGGGACGGGACGGTGAGCAAGCTGTTGAACGACCCGGGCGTGTACAACGAGCTGCGGACGTTGCTGGCGCGGATGGATTCGTTGACAGCGGACGTGAAGGCGAATCCCAAGAAGTACTTCAACGTGAAGGTGTTTTAGAGTACGCGGGAAGCGGTCGCGGGCGCGACCTTTGGGGATGGGGAAGCGGCGGCCTGTGGGCCGCCTGGGGGAAGGGGACGCGCGGCGCCGGTGTTGCGTTAGGCGTGAGGTCCGAGTTGGCGAACGAACGCGGCGAGGCGGACGAGGAGGCGGTGGACGTAGTCGCGACTCGCGACGTCCGTGAGGCGCAGGTCCTGGTCGAAGCGCGTCGCGGCGTTGGACACGAGCACTTCCGGCGCCGGCAGGACGAGCGACCGCGTGAACACGAACGACTGGCGCAGCGCCAATTGCGCGCGCGCCGTGCCCGACATGCCGGTCGACGCGCCCATGAGTGCGACGGGCTTGCCGTGGAGCACCGACGTCGCGGGCGGCCGCGACGCCCAATCGATAGCGTTCTTGAGCACGCCGCTGGGGCCGAAGTTGTATTCGGGCATCGAAATGAGGAGCGCGTCGGCGGCACCGACGGCGCTGCGCCACGACGCGGCGGAGGGCGGCCCTCCCTCGACGTCGATGTCGGCGTTGTAGTGCGGAAGGTCGCCGATCCCGACGTATTCCTCGATGACCATCTCCGGCGGGGCCACCTCGATGGCGGCGCGCAGCAGCGCCCGATTGTAGGACTTGGCGCGCAGGCTTCCGCACACGCCGAGCACGTGCAGCGGATTCGTCATGACTGGTCAGCGATGGCCGAAGCGATGCGCACGCCGGCAAATCTACGCGGCGTCGGGGGTCCCGATGGCGGCCCGACTCGCTCGACGCCGCGCGGCCAGCATGTAGAGTGCTCCACCGACGAGATTGGCAGCACCAAGCGTCACGATGATGCGCGCGGCGAAGGCCCAACGGCTGACTACGCCGACGATCGGCACCACCGACAGCACGAGATACAACAGCGTCATGAGAAACCCGGAAATGGCGGCCACCATCAGACCACGCGGCGGCCTTCCGCCTAACCGTGCCCACGCCAGCACCGGCAGCGCGAACATGGCGAGATACGTGAGCGCGTAGAACGCGCCCGAGGCGGTGTCGAGCATCTGGAAGGCTTCCTGCA
>DASYXE010000333.1:0-23135 GCA_035935375.1 Gemmatimonadaceae bacterium
GGTACGAGTCGTACGCGAAGCGCGCGTTGCCGCTCTCGCGCGCCAGGCCCACCACGGTGCGGTCGTTGAGGCCGAGAGTGAGGATGGTCTCCATCATGCCCGGCATCGAGACGGGCGCGCCGGAGCGGACCGACACGAGGAGCGGCGAGCCGGCGTCGCCTAACCGGCGGCCGGCCGCCGTTTCGAGCCGCGCGAGTTGGGCCGCGACTTCGTCGCGGAGTCCCGGCGGTTCGTGCTTGGTCTCGAGGTACGCGACACAGGCATCGCAGGCGATCGTGAATCCGGCCGGTACGGGGACGCCGAGGTTGGTCATCTCGGCCAGGTTGGCGCCCTTGCCGCCGAGCACCGCCTTCATGTCGCGGGTGCCGTCCGCCTTACCGTTGCCGAAAAAGTAGACGAGCCTGGACACGACGATCGGATCTCCGCGAGGAATGTCGAGGGGCCGCCGCGCGAGCGACCCAGGTGCCTAACAACCGCAGCCGAAGCGCAGCTTGTCCGGATCGGTGGGCGGCGGCGTCGGATAATCGCCCGAGAAGCAGGCGTGGCAGAATCCGTCGGGTCCGCCCGGCACCGCGGCCAACATCCCGTCGAGCGACAGGTAGCCGAGGGAGTCGACGTCAATGTGCCGCGCGATGTCGTCCACCGACAGATTGGCGGCGATCAGCTCTTCGCGCGAGGGCGTATCGATGCCGTAATAGCACGGACCCGTGACGGGCGGCGATGCGATGCGCATGTGCACTTCGCGCGCGCCCGCCGCGCGCACGAGCGACACGAGCCCGCGCGTCGTGGTGCCGCGCACGATGGAGTCATCGATCATCACGACCTTCTTGCCCTCGAGCACTTCGCGGACGGGATTGTACTTCACCTTCACCTTGTGGCTGCGGCCGGCCTGCGACGGCTGGATGAACGTGCGGCCGACGTAGTGGTTGCGGATGAGCGCCAGCTCGAGGGGCAGGCCGGTCTCCTCGGCGTAGCCCAGCGCGGCGGCGTTCGCCGAGTCGGGGACGCCGAACACCAGGTCGGCGCCGGGCGCCGGGCACTCGCGGCCGAGCTGCCGGCCTAACGCTCGGCGCGCGCGGTCGACCGACCCGCCGTCGAAGATGCGGCTGTCGGGCCGGGCGAAGTAGACGTACTCGAACACGCAGCGCTTCGATTCGCGGGGCGGCAGCGCCTGGCGGCAGCGCAGGCCGTCGGCGTCGACGATCACGATCTCGCCGGGCTGCACGTCGCGCACGTGCGCCGCGCCGACGATGTCGAGTGCGCACGTCTCGGACGCGAACACCACCGCGCCGCCTAACCGGCCGATGACCAACGGGCGCCAGCCGCGCGGGTCGCGCGCCGCCATCAGCGTGCCGCCGCTCGCCACGACGAGAGAGAACGCGCCCTCGACGCCGTTCAACGCGTCGGCGAGCTGGTCCTCGGGGCGCTCGGCCTTCGAGCGCGCCATCCGGTGCACGAGCACCTCCGAGTCCATCGTCGAGCTGAAGATCGAGCCGTCATCCTCGAGCTCGCGCCGCAGCTCGCTCGCGTTCACGATGTTGCCGTTGTGCGCGAGCGCGATGTAGCCGCCGCGGAAGCGCACGAGCACCGGCTGCGCGTTGTCGATCGATGACGAGCCCGCCGTGCTGTAGCGCGTATGGCCAAGCGCCAGCGAGCCGGGGAGCTCGTCGAGCGAGTTGGTCATGAGGCCTTCGGTCACGAGGCCCATCCGGCGTTGGGCGCGCGCCACGCCGTCCGCGTCGACCGCGACGATGCCGGCCGACTCCTGTCCGCGATGCTGCAGCGAATAGAGTCCCAGGTGCACGAGCCCCGCGGCGTCCTGGGCTCCGTGCACTCCGAATATTCCGCACATGGATTACGATGCCGATGGTTGAGGGTGTTGCTCCAACACGGCCGTCTCGCCGGTTGCCCGGGACATGATGTTGGGAATCGCGTCGTGGTAGGCGGCCGCGAGACGTGCGAGCCGGGCGCTGAACGACCGCGATCCGACGCGCATCTCGAGAGCGCTCGACCTTGCACGCACCGTGCCGATGCGGCGCGCCGGCACACCGTGGCGCGCCGCGATCGCGAGCACCCGGTCGGGCTCGGGTGTGCTCGCCACGACGCGCCCCTGCGCTTCGCCGAACAGCAGCGCGCGCAGCGGCAGCGCGCTCCACGGCGACAGGTCGACCTCTGCGCCTAACGGTGCCTCGGCGTCGCCCACGGCACATTCGGCGAGCGCGACGGCCAGGCCGCCGTCGCTGCAGTCGTGGGCCGAGTGCATCGCGCCGGCGGTGATGGCCGCGAGGAGGGCATCGATGAGCGCGCCCTCGCGGCGCAGATCGCACGCCGGCGGCGCGCCGGCCACGACGCCGTGCACGCGGGCGAGATATTCGCTGCCGCCGATCTCGCCGGTGGGCTCGCCGAACAGAACGATCGCGTCGCCATCCGCGTGGAACGTGGACCGCGTGACGTGCGCGAGCGACTCGACCAGACCCACCATCCCGATGACCGGCGTCGGATACACCGCGCCCGTCGGGCTCTCGTTGTACAGCGACACGTTGCCGCCCGTGACCGGAGTGCCTAACGCTCGGCACGCCTCGCCGATGCCGGCGACCGCTTCGCGGAACTGGTAGAACACGTCGGGCCGCCGCGGATTGCCGAAGTTGAGGCAGTTCGTGATCGCCATCGGCCGCGCCCCCACGCAGGCGACGTTGCGCGCCGCTTCCGCGACCGCGATGCGTCCGCCAATGCGCGGGTCGAGATACACGTAGCGACCGTTGCCGTCGGTCTTCGTCGCAATCGCCTTGTCGGTCCCGCGCACGCGCAGCACGGCGGCATCGCCACCACCGGGCCCGACCACGGTGTTGGTCCGCACCGTCGAGTCGTATTGGCGATACACCCAGCGCTTGCTCGCGATCGTCGGCGACGAGAGCAGGCGCTCCAAGGTCCACATCGGGTCGCGCTCCTCGGGCAGCTCGCAAATCACGTGCACGTCGCGCTCGCGCAGCGCGCGCACATCTTCGCTCTCCGACGCGGGCGGCGCGTACACGGGGCAGTCGGTCACGAGACGCGATCCCGGAAACTCGGCTACGACCCGCTCACCTTCCGTGACGCGATACACCGGCTCGGCGATCACTTCGCCGATCACCTCGGCGGCGAGGTCCCACTTGCCGAGAATCTCGCGCACGGCGCGCTCGTGCCCTTGCTTGGCCACAACGAGCATCCGCTCCTGCGATTCACTGAGCAGGATCTCGTAGGGCGTCATGCCCTCCTCGCGCACGGGGACGCGCGTCACATCGATCGTCACGCCGACGTCGCCGCGGGCCGCCATCTCTGCCGACGACGACGTGAGGCCCGCCGCGCCCATGTCCTGGATGGCGACGATGTGTCCGCTCCGGATGAGCTCGAGACTCGCCTCGAGCAGGAGCTTCTCGGTGAATGGATCGCCAACCTGCACGCGCGGTCGCTTGGCGTCGCTGGCGGCGGAGAGGTCTTCCGACGCGAAGGACGCGCCGTGAATGCCATCGCGGCCTGTGCGCGCGCCGACCGCCATGATCGGGTTGCCCACGCCTTCGGCCTTCGCCCGAATGAGGTCGCGCTCGTGCATGAGCCCGACGCACATCGCATTGACCAACGGGTTGCCGTCGTACGCTGGATCGAACACGACCTCGCCGGCGACTGTCGGAATACCGACGCAGTTGCCGTAGTCGCCGATGCCCTTCACGACGCCGCCGAACAAGTAGCGTTGCCGCGGCGAATCGAGCGAGCCGAAGCGCAGCGAGTTGAGCATCGCGATGGGGCGCGCACCCATCGTGAACACGTCGCGCAAAATGCCGCCGACGCCGGTGGCGGCTCCCTGATACGGCTCGACCGCGGACGGGTGGTTGTGCGACTCGATCTTGAACGCCACCGCGAGTCCGTCGCCGATGGCGATGACCCCGGCGTTCTCGCCCGGTCCCTGCAGCACGTAGGGCGCCTGCGTGGGGAGGGTCTTGAGCACCGGACGCGAGTGCTTGTAGGAGCAATGCTCGCTCCACAGCGCGCTCACGATGCCTAACTCAGTGAACGTCGGCTCGCGGCCCAGCATCGCGCGCAGGCGCGCGAATTCCTCGTTCGTCAGGCCGTGCTCGGCGACGAGCGCAGGGGTGATCGCCGGATCGCCCGGACGCGCCTCGACGGCGCGCGTGCTCCCGGATGTGGATGGAACGCGCCGTTCGACGTCGGTCACGCGGATACTCGAGCGAGCATGGATTGAAATATACCCAAACCGTCGTGCGAGCCGAGGAGCGACTCCGCCGCGCGCTCGGGATGTGGCATGAGCCCCATCACGTTGCCCTCCGCACTCACGATGCCGGCGATGGCGCGCATCGACCCATTGGGGTTCGACTCGTCGTCGAGACCACCGCTCGCATTGACGTATCGGAATACCACACGTCCCTCGCCCTCGAGGCGGTCCAGCGTTTCTGCATCGGCGGTGAAGCGGCCCTCGCCGTGCGCAATCGGCATCGTCAGCACCTGTCGGTGCGCATACCGGTTCGTGAACATCGTGTCGGGATTTTCGACCCGCACCCGGACGGCCTGGCCGAGGAACGACAAGCTCGCGTTGCGGAGCAGGGCGCCGGGCAGGAGTCCGGCCTCGCAGGCAACCTGGAATCCGTTGCACACGGCGAGCACCGGCCCGCCGCGGCGCGCGTGGGCCGCGACTTCTTGCATGATCGGGCTGAAACGCGCGATCGCACCGGCGCGCAAGTAGTCGCCGTAGGCGAAGCCGCCAGGCAGGATCACGACATCCGCGTTCTGGAGATCGTGCTCCTTGTGCCAGAGGTAGACGGCTTGTTCGCCCAACACGTCGACCACGGTGCGGAATGCATCATAGTCGCAGTTGGACCCTGGGAACGTGACGACGCCGAACTTCATGGCAGGCCCTCGACGCGCGCGATCTCGTAGTCTTCCGTGACCGGGTTGGCGAGCAACCGATCGCACATTTTGCGCACGGAATCGCCGGCGGCATCGGGCGTGGTGGCGGCCACGTCGAGCACGACGTGCCGGCCGATGCGCGCGTCCTGCACATCGCGGAAGCCCAACGTGTGCAGGGCGTCGGCGACGGCCTTGCCCTGTGGATCGAGAATGCCTTTCCGCGGCACGATGTGCACGGACACTCTATACCGGCTCATTCACGCTCCTCATCTGGCCCGGGTGTGAGCGGATGGATTTGATCGCCTAACGGAACGCCGCGGCGACGGCGGCGCCGCCGGCGGTGCGGATGCTCGCCGAGCTCGATGGCCCGCGCCATCGCCTCCTCGTCTTCATCGTCCATGAGCGGATCCGCGCTCGGCACGCGATCGAGCAGGCCGAGCACGAACGTCCGCAGCAAGCCGTACGCGACGTACGCCACCATGACCGGGAACGCGTAGCGGCGATGATCGATGACCACGAGCACGATGGCCGCGATGAACGCCGCGCCGAGCACGAGGGTACCGGGTTTGCGCAGGCTGATGTTCGGCGGGGCCGGATACAGCACGTGGCTGATCATGAGGAAGCTCAGCACGAGCATCACGGCCGGAAGCGCGGTGTGCCACGGCCAGCCGCTCACCATGGTGAACAAGCTCGTCTGGCTGAACCACCAGTACGTCGCGAGCGTCATACCGGCCGCGGGACTCGGCAAGCCGTGGAATTGCGTCTTCGCCCGCCCGCCCTGCTCGATGTTGAACCGCGCCAACCGCATCACCGCGCACGCGATGTAAATGAAGCAGAACAGCCACTCCCAGCCATCGTGATTGAGCACCGCGAAGTACATGATGAACGCGGGGGCGACGCCAAACGTGACCGCATCGACGAGCGAGTCGAGCTCGACGCCGAACCGGCTCGACGTTCGCGTCATACGCGCCACGCGGCCGTCGAGCGTGTCCATGACGCCGCCGAACACCACGAACCGGCCCGCCCATTCGAAGTCGCCGCGCGACGCCGACACGATCGCGAAGACGCCGAAAAAGAGATTGCCCAACGTGAACCCGTTAGGCAACAGCACCACGGCGCGGCGCATGTCGGGGCGGGGGATGGCCGGTTTCACGAGGGCAGCTCCGCGAGGACGGTCACGCCGGCCGTCGGCCGGTCGCCGACGCGCGTCCGAATGGTAGCGTCGGGCGGCACGAACACGTCGACCCGCGAGCCGAAGCGGATGATACCCATGCGCTCTCCCTGCACGGCTGGTGTCCCAACCTTCGCGTACGTGGCGATCCGCCGAGCAATCAGTCCAGCGATCTGACGGACCAGCACCTTGTGCGAGGTGTGATCGATGCCCACCGACATTTGCTCGTTCTCCAGGCTCGCCTTTTCCGCGGCGGCATTGAGGAACTTGCCGGGATTGTAGTGCTCGTACGCGACCGTGCCGTTCACCGGATACCGGTTCACGTGCACGTTGAAGATGTTCATGAAAATCGAAATGCGGATGGCCCGGCCGTGCACGAAGTCCGGCTCCTCGACCGGCGTGATCATCACGACGCGTCCGTCGGCCGGGGCGATCACGAGGCGGTCGCCGCGGGGTCCCATGCGCTCGGGGTCGCGAAAGAAGTAGGCGATCCAGATCGCGACCATGAGCACGATGATACCAGCCACCCACAGGGGCCACGAGCGGAACGCCAGGGCGAGCGCAAAGACGACCACCACCGCCACGGCGCCGCCGACCATGAACACGATGCCTTCGCGCGCGAAGCTCATAGACGGTCGCTCACGTCCAGGGACTCTCCCGTTAGGCGGCGAAAGGCGTCGAGGTAGCGCGCGCTGGTGGCGCGCACCACGTCGTCGGGGAGGGGCGGGGCAGGCGCCTCACCATTCCATTGGCCGGCGCGGCGCTCGCCGTCGAGGTAGTCCCGCAGCGGCTGCTTGTCGAAGCTGGGCTGCGATCCGCCCGGCGTGTACGCGTCGGCCGGCCAGAAGCGCGAGCTGTCGGGCGTGAGCACCTCGTCGATCAACACGATCGAACCATCGGCGGCGCGGCCGAACTCGAACTTCGTGTCGGCGACAATGATCCCGCGCTTCTGCGCGATCGTGCTGCCGCGCGCGAAGATCGCGCGTGTGAGCCGCTCGAGCTCCACGCCGTCCTCCTCGCCCACGATCTGCCGCATGCGGCTCACAGTGATGTTTTCGTCGTGTCCCGTTTCCGCCTTGGTAGCCGGACTGAAGATCGGCTCGGCCAAGCGGTCGCTCTCGCGCAGTCCCGCGGGCAGCGGCTCGCCGGCCAGCGTTCCCGACTTTGCATACTCCTTCCAAGCCGACCCCGAAATATATCCCCGAATGACGCACTCGATCGGAAACACCGTGGCGCGCCGACAGAGCATGGCGCGCCCGGCGATCGCCTGGCGAAACGACGCGAGGCCCGGGACGAGGCGAATGATGTCCGACGTCTTCGCGGTGATGAGATGCGTGGACACGATGTCGGCGAGCTGCGCGAACCACCACGCCGAGAGCTGCGTGAGTACGGCGCCCTTGAAGGGAATCGTCTCGCGCATCACGACGTCGAACGCGCTCACGCGGTCGGTCGCGACGAGGAGCAGGCGCGATGCATCGACTTCGTAGATGTCGCGTACCTTTCCACGGCCGAGGCGCCGCAAGGGCAGGTCGCTCGAAACCATCGGTGTCATACGCGGGGCTCCTCGGCGCCTAACGCAGCCGCCGGAGCGGCGGCGAGAATGGGGGCGATCACGTCGTGCAGGAATTCGTCGACCTGCCGCGGGGCGCGACCCAGGTAGCGCGCGGGGTCGCCGGCCTCGCGCAGATCGTCAGGCGACAACCCGGCATCCGCATCGGCTGCCAGCCGCTCGAACAGATCGTTGCGGGCGGCGCCGTCCTTCACCGCTTGCGCGGCGGCGAGGCTGTGGCGCCGGATGCGCTCGTGCGCGGCCTGTCGATCGCCGCCCCCTCGCACACTGTGCACGATGAGCGCCTCGGTGGCCATGAACGGCAGCTCGTCGGCGACCCGGCGCCGGATCCGCGCCGGGTGCACCTCGAGGCCTGACGCAATGTTGGCCATGAGCAGCAGGATCGCATCGACGGCCAGGAACGATTCGGGAATCACGAGGCGGCGGTTCGCGCTGTCGTCGAGCGTGCGCTCGAAGAACTGCGCTCCGTGCGTGAGGTTCGCGTTCTCCTCGAGGGACATCACGAATCGCGCGAGGGACGAGATCCGCTCGGCGCGCATCGGGTTGCGCTTGTAGGCCATGGCCGACGAGCCCACCTGCTCGGACTCGAAGGGTTCTTCCATCTCGCCGAACGACTGCAGCACGCGCACGTCGCCGGCGAACTTGGCCGCGCTCGCGGCGATGCCGGCCACGACGCCCAACACGTGGGCGTCGAGCTTGCGGCTGTACGTCTGCCCCGTCACCGGCAGGGCGTGGTCGAAGCCTAACCGGCGGACCACGAGGCGCTCCAGCTGGCGCACCTTTTCGTGATCGCCGTCGAACAACTCGAGGAAGCTCGCCTGCGTGCCCGTCGTCCCCTTGACGCCGCGCAGCGGCAGCGTCGCGGCGCGATGATCGAGATCGGCGAGGTCGAGCACCAGATCCTGCATCCACAGGGTCGCGCGCTTGCCAACGGTGGTGAGCTGAGCGGGCTGCAAATGCGTGTAGGCCAGCGTGGGTTCGTCGCGCCACTGTTCGGCGAACGCGGCGAGGGCCCGCAGCACGGCGACGATCTCGACGCGCAGCAGCTCGAGGCCGCGGCGCATCAGGATCAAATCGGCGTTGTCGGCGACGAACGCACTCGTCGCGCCGAGGTGGATGAAGGCGCGCGCTTTGGGTGCGACGGCGCCGAACGTGTGGACGTGCGCCATCACGTCGTGGCGGAAGCGGCGCTCGAATGCCGCCGCGGCATCGAAATCGATATCGTCGAGGTGGGCGCGCATCTGCGCCAGGCCTTCCTCGGTCACCGCCGTCACGCCTAACTCGTGCTGCGCTTCGGCGAGCGCGAGCCACAGGCGGCGCCACAGCGCGTGCCGCTCCTGCGGCGACCACAACGCCAGCATGGCCCGCGACGCGTAGCGTTGGGCGAGCGGAGAGGTGTAGCGGGTCGCGTCGCTCATCGGACCATGAAGTCGGTGGAGTAGATCTGGCCTCCCCGCTCGAAGTACATGTGGATCACGCTGCGACCGGCGAGCACGTTCAGCGCCTTCTGCACGTCCTGCGCGTTGTCGATCGGCACCTGGTTGATTTGCACGATGACGTCGCCTTTGGCGATGCCCAGATCATCGGACACGCGCGAGCTCACCTGGTAGATGAGCGCACCATGCGAGCTGCGAATGCTGCGCTCGGCGCGAATCGCCGGCGTGACGGTGACCAACTCGAGCTCCTTGAGCACCTGCACCTTGGGCGCACTCTCGTCGGGGAGCGAGGCGACGGTGACGGACACCGGAAACTGCCGGTCGCCGCGCTTCACCATCAATTGCACGCGCTCGCCGACGCGGAGGTCGAGCTTCTCCGCCTCCCAGTCGAAGGGATTGTGGAGCACGCGATTCCCGGCCTTGACCAGGGTGTCGCCCGCTCGGATGCCGGCGCCATCGGCGGGAGACCCGGGCACCACGGCGCGCACGTTGACGCCGAAACGGAGCGCGCCGAGTGGACTGTTGACCTCCGGGAGCTCGAGCCTGATGCCTAACCATGGCTGGCGGACCACGCCGTGCAGCAGCAGGTCTTCCACCACGCGCTTGACGCGGTTGATGGGAATGGCGAAGCCAAGCCCAACCGATCCGCCGGACGGCGAATAGATGGAGCTGTTCATGCCGATCACTTCGCCGACGGCGTCGACCAAGGGGCCGCCCGAATTGCCGTGATTGATGGCGGCATCGGTCTGGATCATGTCCACGTACGTCGCGCTGCCTTCGTTCGGCGCAGCGAGATTGCGGCCCGTCCCGCTGATCACGCCGGTCGTCACGCTCGGCTCGGAGTTGCCGAGGTAGAAGCCATAGGGGTTGCCGATCGCGATGGCCCACTCGCCGATCAGCAGGCTGTCCGAGTTGCCGAGCTCCGCGACCGGGAGATTCTTGGCGTCGATCTTGAGGACGGCGATGTCGTTCGTCTCGTCCTTGCCGACGAGCCGGGCGCGGTACGGCGTGCCGTCGCGCAGCGCGACCGAAATGGTTTTCGCGTCGTTGATCACGTGCGCGTTGGTCACGATCACGCCGTCGGACCGCACGATGAATCCGGTGCCGAGTCCCTGGAGGACGCGCTGCCCGGAGCCGGCGCCGCCGAAGAATGCGTCGAACGGGTCGACCGGCTGGTTCTGCACGACTTCGGTCTGCACGGTGACCACGGCCGGCGAGACCTTGGCCACCGCGTCGGTGAGGAGCGTGCGGCGGCGCGAGTCGATCGAGTCGGATCGCGTGGCGGCGCTCACGCTCTCGACGTGCAGCGGCGACAGCGCGCCGGCCGAGCTGGTCACGGCGACCGGCGTGGCGCGCGGCGCGTCGCCGCGGCACGCGACGGTCGCCAGCGCGACGATGAGCCAGGCGCGCATCACGTGTCGCTCCGTGCTACGCCTAACCGGGTGCCCCAGTCGCGCAGAAACCCCTGGAGGCCGAGATCCGTGAGCGGGTGCAGCAACATCGCGCGCAGCACGCTCGGCGGCACCGCCACCGCGTCCGCGCCTAACTTGACCGCGTCCACGAGCCGGCGCGGGCTCCGCACCGACGAGGCGAGGATCTCGCACTCGGGTGCGAACCGGTCGAACATCGCGCGGATGTCGGCGACCAGCGCGCCGCCGTCCCCGCCGGCGTCGTCGAGGCGGCCGATGAACGGGCTCACGTACGAGGCGCCCGCTTTCGCGGCGAGCAGCGCCTGCGCGGCGGTGAACACGAGCGTCATGTTCACGGCGGCACCCTCGGGCACGAGACGTTTCATCGCGACGATGCCGTCTTCGACCATCGGGATTTCGACCACGATGTTCTCACCGATGCGCGCCAGGTCTCGCGCCTCGCGGTACATGCCGTCGGCGTCGGACGAGATCACCTGCACGGTCACCGGCCCGGATACGGCGCGCGCGATCGCTGTGACGTGTTCGGTCGGATCGCCGTCCGCGAGCTCGCGCGCGATGAGTGAGGGGTTGGTGGTGACGCCGTCGATGAGGCCCGTGGTGAGGCCCCACTGGATGTCGTCGAGATTCGCGGTATCGAGAAACAGTCTCATTCGGTGTTCACATAGAGGTCGGGCGGGTAGACGACCGCATCGAGAAACAGCGCGTGCGGCGGCGCGGGGGCGGAGGTGCCCGCGTTGTCATCGGCGCCTAACAGAGTGGGCACGGAGGCCGGGTCGCGGCGTCCGCTCGCGGCGTCGGCCATGGTGCCGACGAGGAGTCGCACCATGTGGTGGAGAAAGCGGTTCGCCTGGATCTCGAACACGAGGCCGCCGGGGCGCTCGCGCCATGCCGAGTGCGTGACCGTGCACCGATGCGCGTCGCGCTCAGGGGCGGTGCCTTTGACGGCGAAGGCGCGAAAGCAGTGTTCGCCGCAGAGCGCCGCGGCACTCATCGCCAGGATGCGCGCGTCGAGCGCGCGGTCGAGCGCCCACTCGATCCTGCGACGAAATGGCGAACGCGCGGCGTCGTCAGTGCCGATGTAATAGCTGTACCGTCTCGATATGGCATCGAAGCGTGCGTGAAAGGCCGGCGCCATCTCGTGCGCCGCGGCCACCCACACGTCCCGCGGCAGCACGCCATTCAGCGCACGTCTGAGCGCCGACGGGGTCCACCGCTCCGGAACTCGGACTCCGACCGCCTGGCCGCGTGCGTGCACACCCGCATCGGTTCGGCCGGCGCCAAGCGCGGCCACGGGTCGCGCGCAAATGTGGCCCAACGCGTCCTCGAGCTCCCCTTGCACGGTGCGCTCGCGCGGCTGTCGCTGCCATCCGGCGAACCCGGCGCCATCGTAGTGCAGCACCAGTTGCACGGTGCGCTCCGGCATGTGTCGGAAACTATCCGCGTGCCCTCTGGTGTCAAGCGAGATCGAATGAGCGAAACGATTGACAGCTCGATACCTACGCCTCTAGTTTGACGAACCCGCTCAAGGCTCCGCAGTCCGTCTCACGGCGGCCAACCAACACACATGCCTCCTCGCACACTTGCGTCCCTGGCGCACGCCCTCGGTGCCGCCTCGGATCTGGACGCCGCCTTCGTGGCGTTGGGCGAGGCATTGGCCGAAGTCGATCGGTCGACGCACCTGGTGCTCCTCTCTTTCGACATGCGTCGCCAGCTCTTCACGAACAAGCTGACCCCGGAAAACGGACGGGTCTCGCGCGCTCGGGTCGACACGACGTTCGACCATTTGCCCGCGCGTTTGCGCGCGACGATCAACGCGGGCGGACAGTTCGCCGACGCGGGCGACGAGTCTGATGAGTTCGCGCGGTTTTTTGGTCTCGAGAACGCGCTCAACGAAGAAGGACTGCTCGCACTGCGGGGCATCCTCGTCGACGGCCATCTGCATTCGATCGTTGGTCTCTACGAGCCGCGCCGATTCTTCGGGACGCGCGTGATGGAGCGGTTCGCGCCGTACGTCGCGCTGTTCGAGCTGGCGTTCGCGCGATTTTCGGAGCAGGAGGCGCGGAACGAAGCGGTGCGCACGCTCGAGGACGTCACGCAACGCGTGCACGGGGAGTACGTCAAGCACCTCGCGCAATTGGAAAGCGAGCTCGCGGCGGCGCGCAACACGCCGACGAACGCGAGCATAGTGGAGCCGGCGCGGCTTCTCGCGCTCGAGCAGGAGGCCGCTCGCGCCCGCGAAGACGCTCGCCGCGCCACGCGTCGCGCGGACGCGGTGGAAGGCCAGGTGGCCGCGGCCGTTGGGCAACTCGAGCAGGCGCACGTCGAGCTGCACCGACGAAGCGAGACGCTGCGACAAAAGACGCGCACGCTCTATCTCATCGATCGCGTGTTGTCGCTCGATGCGTCGACGAGCGATCCGCGGCAGCTGGCCGACGGCCTGCTCGCGCTCGTGGGCGATGACATGCAGGCCCAACGCTGCTCGCTCGTGCTGCGCGTGCCCGACGCGCAGGAGCTCTACATCGCCGCGGCCAAAGGGCTGTCGCCGGATGTGACCGAGGGCAAACGCATCGCGATGGGATTCGGGGTGTCGGGCAAAGTGGCGGCGAGCCGGCAACCGGTGCTGGTGACCGATGTCGCGCAGGCGCGCGCCCATCCGCTCATCGGCGACGAGTACTTCACCACCGGCTCCTTCATCAGCTTTCCGTTAGTCTACCACGACGATCTCGTCGGCGTGGTGAATCTGACCAATCGCGTGCAGCGCGGCGTGTTCATGGACGAAGATGTGGAGCGCGTGCGGCTCCTGGCGCTCGTGATCTCGCTCATCGCGTCGCACGCGGCGCTGCGCGAGCGGCTGTTCGAGACGATCGGTGTCCACTGAGGCGCTCGCGCATGCGCTGCGGCGGCTGGCCGACCATCACTCGCTCACGGCGGACGAAACAGCGGCCGCGTTCGATGTGATCATGCGCGGCGACGCGACGCCGTCGCAGGTGGGGGCCATGTTGATGGGGCTGCGCGTGAAGGGCGAGACGGCCGCGGAGGTCGCGGGTGCCGCGCGCGCGCTTCGCGCCGTCATGGTGCGGCTGCCGGTCGATGACCCCGATGCGTTAGTCGACACCTGCGGCACCGGCGGCGGCACGGTGACGACGTTCAACATCTCGACCGCGGCGGCGCTCGTCGCGGCGGGCGCCGGCGTGCGCATCGCCAAACACGGGAACCGGTCGTTCACGACGCGCTCCGGCAGCGCCGACGTGCTGGAAGCGTTAGGCGTCGACATCGCGCAATCCGTGGACGCGATGCGGCGGACGCTCGACTCCGCTGGGATCGTGTTCATGTTTGCGCCACGCATGCATCCGGCGATGAAGCACGTCGGTCACGTGCGCGCCGAGCTGGCGATCGGCACGCTCATGAACATGGTGGGCCCGCTGGCGAATCCGGCGTCGGCGGGGCGGCAGGTGGTGGGCGTGTCGGATCTGGCGCGACTCCCGCTCATGTCCGGCGCGCTCATGGCGCTCGGCAGCCGTCATGCCCTCGTCGTGTTCGGCGAACCCGGCATGGATGAGATCTCTCCGTTGGGCTGCACGCACGTGCACGAAATCCGGGCGGGAGAAAGCGGAGCACTGTGGAAGATCGATCCGGTCCCCTCGGCGCAGTCAGAACCGAATGCCATAGCCGAGCTCGCAGGCGGGTCGCCGGAAGAAAACGCGCGAACGATCGAGGAGATCGTGACCGGGCGCCGCCACGGCGTGGCTGCCATTGCCGTGATGCTGAACGCGGCTGCGGCGATCTACGTGTCGGGTGTCGCGCCGTCGTTCGGGGACGCACTGCGTAGCGCCGAGGCGGCACTCCGCGATGGTGTCGGCTTTGCTGCTCTCGAGCGCCTCCGCGCCGCGAGCGGCCGCGCCTAACGCTGTTTCGGTGACAACTGCTTGAAAGGATAACTACAGGGAAACAAGGGATGACAAAAGTGATCGTTCTGCGCGGAGGGAAGGGGCGTTGGCTAACGGGCTAGATTGTTCTTTTGTTGTTAACAAAGAACCCTGCCTTCCCATTGCGCTACTGCCCCGTCCCCCGCGCAGAACGATCACTTTTGTCATCCCTAGTTTCCCTGTAGTTATCCTCTCAAGCAGTTGTCGTTTCGTCTTTCGTGGCGAGCGCCTTTGCCCGACTCGTTTCCTGTCATCCGAAACGCGGACCCAGTTCACTAATAGCGCCTGAGCACGCCCACCACGACACCTTGAATCGTCACGTCGTTCTCGTGGACATAGATGGGCGACATGGTCTCGTTCGCCGGCTGCAAGCGGATGCGCCCGTCGCGCTCGCGATAGAACTTCTTGACCGTGGCCGCCGTGTTGTCGATGAGCGCGATCACCGTGTCGCCATTGTCCGCCGCTCGGCGCTCGTTGATCACCACGAAATCGCCGTCGCGAATCTGCTCGTCGATCATCGAATTTCCGCGGACGCGCAGCACGAAGTGATTTCCCGCGCGGCCGATGAACGACTCGGGGACGCTCACCGTCTCGTTCATCTCGATCGCTTCGATCGGCATACCGGCGGCAACGCTTCCCAACAGCGGGAGCTCCACCGCGCGCGGGTACGCATCCGATGGTAGAATCTCGATCGCGCGACTTTCGTTGTACGCGCGCTTGATGTACCCCTTGCGCTCGAGATTCGTGAGGTGCTCGTGGACCGTGGCCAGCGAGTTATAGTTGAACTGTCGCGCAATCTCCTCGAAACTCGGCGCGTAGCCGTTCTGCTCCGCGTATGTGCCGAGGTAGGTCAGGATCTCGCGTTGCCGCTTCGTGAGCGCCATGCTGTCCCCGCGTGAGAGACCAGTTGATGGAGGACCGGTGTACTCTCCTCCGAGCACACCGACTGTGACGAAGCCACCAGTGAGCTCAGCGTCCAGCTCACCACTGCCGGCCTCCAGTTCCCGAATGGACTCCGAATTGCACAATAGCCGAACATCGACCGAAGTGCAAGCCTCTCAATCCTCTATTACCTGGCGCCCGCCTACCGGTGTGTTGGGCGAAATCGTCGCCGAGGCGTACGCGCGCGTCGAACAGCTTCGCGCGGACCGCGCACTCGTGGCCGCGATCGAGCGCGAGGCGGCCAGCGCGCTTCCCGCGCCGTCGTTCCGGTCGGCGCTGCGCACGCCGATGGTGTCCATCATCGCCGAGGTGAAGCGTCGGTCGCCGTCGAAGGGATCGATCAATCCGTCGATCTCCGCCGGCTCGCAGGCGGCGCTGTATGTCGAGGGCGGCGCAGCGGCGGTGTCTGTCCTAACGGAGCCGGCACACTTCGGCGGATCGCTCGACGACCTGCGCTCGGCGCGTGCGTCGGTGGCGAACAGTGCGCCGATCCTCCGCAAGGATTTTCACGTCGACGAGCTGCAGCTCCTGGAGGCGCGCGCGGCCGGCGCCTCGGCGGCACTGCTCATCGCGCGCGCCTTGGCGCCCGAGGTGCTCCGTCGACTCGTCCCGTTTGCGATGTCGATCGAGATCGAACCGCTGGTCGAGGTGCGAACCACCGCCGAGCTCGAGCGCGCGGTGGCGACCGGCGCCCGCGTAATCGGCGTGAACAACCGCGATCTCGAGACCCTCAAGATCGAACCCGAGGTGGGCGCGGCGCTGGTGCGCCTCGTCCCCGCCGACTGCGTGGCGATTGCCGAGAGTGGCGTGCGCGGTGTATCCGACGTGAGGCGCGCAGCCGCGTCGGGCGCAGATGCCGTCCTGGTCGGGTCGAGCATTTCGGCATCGCCCGATCCCACGGCGGCCGTGCGCGCGCTCACCAATGTGACCCGGAGCGAGCGTGGCGGTTGAGATCAAGTTCTGCGGCCTCACGCGTCCCGTGGACGCCGCACTCGTTGGTCCGCAGGGCGGCGCCTACGCGGGCGTCGTGCTGGCGAGCGGTCCCCGACGTCTGGACGCGGCACGCGCGGCCCTCGTGCTCGACGCGCTGTCGCCGGGCATCAAACGCGCCGCCGTGTTTGGCTCGCAAACCGTCGACGAAATTGTCGACCTGTCACGTCGCTTACGGCTGGACGTCGCGCAGCTGCACGGCGACCCGTCCCCGAAGACCGTGCGCGATCTACACGACGAGCTCCAGTCGCCCACCGCGGTGTGGGCCGTGGTGCGCGTGTCTAACGGAGACGACGCCGCACGGTCCATCGCCGAGCTCGATGGCGTGGCCGACGGCGTTCTACTCGACGCCGCCCAAGCGGGAAGCCTCGGCGGATCGGGCGCGTCGTTCGATTGGACCGCCTTTCCCGCCGACGCGCGACCCCAGCACAGTACGTTCATCGTGGCCGGCGGCCTCACGCCTGACAACGTGGCGCACGCCATCCGCACGTTCCATCCCGATGTCGTCGACGTGTCGTCCGGCATCGAGCGGACCCGCGGCGTCAAAGACCCTGAGCGGATGCGCGATTTCGCGCGCGCCGTGCTCCTCGAGACCCAACGCGCATGACGATCACGGAACGACAGGACCGGTTTGGCGTGTTCGGCGGCCGCTATGTGCCGGAGACGCTGGTTCCGGCGCTCGATCAGCTCGAGGAAGAGTACGATAGAGCCATGGCCGACACCGGGTTCCGTGCCGAGCTGGACAGTTTGCTCCGTACGTACGTCGGTCGTCCATCCTCGTTGAGCGATGCGCCGCGTTTCTCGGAGCTGGTTGGAGCTCCCGTGTACCTCAAGCGGGAAGATCTCAACCACACGGGCGCCCACAAGATCAACAACACCGTCGGACAAGCGTTGCTCGCCCGGCGGATGGGCAAGCGACGGATCATCGCCGAGACCGGCGCGGGTCAGCACGGAGTGGCAACGGCCACAGTGTGCGCCCGGTTCGGTCTCGATTGTGTGGTCTACATGGGCGAGGAGGACATGCGGCGACAAGCGCTGAATGTCTTCCGGATGCGGCTCATGGGCGCGGAAGTGCGTCCGGTGACGTCGGGGACGAAGACGTTGAAGGATGCCACGAGCGAAGCAATTCGCGACTGGGTAACGAACGTGACAGATAGCCACTACATCATTGGCTCGGTGGTCGGGCCGGCCCCCTATCCACGCATTGTGCGCGACCTGCAATCGGTGATCGGCACGGAAGCGCGCGCACAGATGCTCGAGCGTGCGGGCCGCTTGCCGGCAACGGTGGTGGCCTGCGTGGGCGGCGGGTCGAACGCGATGGGGATCTTTCACGCATTCGTGGCGGATCGCGAGGTCGAGCTGGTGGGCGTGGAAGCGGCAGGCGAAGGACTCGACACGGAACGTCATTCGGCGTCGCTCTCGCGCGGTACGCCGGGCGTGCTGCACGGATCGCTGAGCTATCTGTTACAAGACGCGCACGGCCAGGTGCATCCCGCCCATTCGATCTCGGCGGGTCTCGACTATCCCGGCGTCGGTCCGGAGCACTCGTACCTCAAGCAATCCGGGCGCGCGCGCTACGTGTCGGTGACCGACGCGCAGGCGCTGGACGGCTTCCAGACGTTGAGTCGTCTCGAGGGAATCATTCCGGCGCTGGAGACGGCGCACGCCATTTCCTGGGTCGCGTCGGAGCGCGGCCGTTGGGCGGCGGATGCACCGGTGCTCATCTGCGTGAGCGGTCGTGGCGACAAGGATGTGATGCAAGTGAGCGAGATCCTGACCGCCGACGCGGACGCGTGACCGCCACGTCGCTCTCCTCCGCGGCCGCTCCGTTGGCCGCCGAGCAAACGCTCCCCGAGCCGCCGTTCTCGCCACAGCTCGTCGAGGAGTTCGTGCGCCATTTCGTGCGCGCGGTGAAGACGCACCAGCTCTATCTGCCTAACAATCCCATCTATCAGCGGTCCATCGACGGGTTGCGCTCGTCGTTCGTGCCGATGTGGGAGGTCACGACGGAGCTCGTGCTGCAGATCTCCGAGTCCGAGTTCCGGTGGATGGGGCGCAGCGTGCACCACGAAGGTTCGCGCGCCGAGAGTCTGCCGTGGGTGTTCTACAAGGACGGCCTGCGCGAGCTCACCATCATGCAGGGATTCGAGCAGGAGGAAGTCGCGACGCTGCTCGACATCATGCAGCGCGTGCGCAAGGCGTCGCCCGACGAAGACGATCTGCTCACGCTCCTGTGGGAGCAAGAGTTCGCATACCTGCGGTATCGGTTCATCGACATCAGCGAAGGGATGGGCGGCGATGTCATCGAGGCCGCGGAGGCGGCGGCCGCGGCGGCGAACGATCCGTCCGCTCCGCCGCCGGTGATTTCGGTGGCGGACATCCAGGACGACGTGTCGAAGGAGGCCGACCGGAACGGCATCGTCAAGATGGAAGATCTCGACGGCTCGCTCTACTTCCTGGACGAGCAGGAGATCGACTATCTGCGCGAGGCAGTCCAGAAAGAGCAGACGCTCAATCTCCGTCGAAACGTCCTCGGCATACTGTTCGACATCGCGGAGACGCAGCCGGCACCCGACGTGCGCGACGAAGTCTGCACGATTCTCGAGCAGATCATGCCGCACCTGCTCGCGGCGGGCGACTACGGTGCGGTGGCGCTGCTGTTGCGCGAAGCGGCGGTGGTGCTCAAGCGCGCGGGGGATTTGTCGCCCGCGCACCGGCAGAAGCTACTGGCGCTGCCGGCGTTGATCAGCAGCCCGAGCGTGCTGTCGCAGCTCGTGTCGGCGCTCAACGACGCGACGACGATGCCGCCGCAGGAAGATCTCGACGCGCTGTTCGACCAGTTGCAGGGCGAAACGTTAGGCACGATCCTGTCCGGCCTCAAGCAGACGCAGCGCGCCGAGCTCCGCACGATGCTCGAGCGGACGGCGGCGCGGCTCGCGTCGTCGAACACCGCGGAGCTGCTCAAGCTGATCGCGGCGGACGACGAGCCGGTGGCCGTCGAGGCAATGCGGCGCGCGGCGGACCTCAAGACGCCGGCGGCGGTCGGGCACCTGCTCAAGTGCCTCTCGCACAGCAGCGTCGGGCGTCGGTTAGGCGCGGTGCAGGCGCTCTCCGAGATCGGATCGCCGGGCGCGCTGCGCGCGCTCGAGTCGGCGCTCGAGGATGCGGACCGCGAGGTTCGCTTGACGGCGGTGCGGACGTTGAGCACGCGCGGCCACCGCGCGGCGCTCCCGAAGGTGGAAGCGGCGGTCAAGGGCAACGCCGTGAAGGACGCCGACCTCACCGAGAAGATGACGTACTTCGAGGCGTACGGCATGCTCGCCGGCGACGAGGGCATTCCGCAGCTCGATGCGCTGCTCAACGGACGCAGCGCATTGCTCAGACTGCGCGTCGACCCCGAGCTGCGCGCCTGCGCCGCGATGGCGTTAGGCAAGATCGGGTCGGACAAGGCATTCGAGGTGCTGCGCAAGGCGGCGGAGGACAAGGACGTGCGCGTCCGCAGCGCGATCAACAAGGCGCTGCGCGGGGGCGCGGCGTGACGAGCACGCAAGCCATCCCGGCGACGGGCGCCTTCGCGCCGCCGGCGCAGCCGGAAATCGGCGAGCGCGGCAGCGACGGGTACATCCGCAAGGTCGGACGCGAGCTGTTGCTGGCCGTGTACGGCGCGCTCCGCACGGTAAAGATGTACCCGCCCGACAATCCGGTGGTGCAGAAGACGCTCGAGGAGCTCGTCCGCATCGCCAACGACGTGTGGAAGCGCGAGCGCGAGGTGGACATCCGCGTCACGGGCGAATTCATCTTCATCAACGGCACGCGGCTCCGCCTCGACCTCGACAACTACGCCACGTTCAGCCGCATCATCTCGGCGTTCCGCGAATCGGGCGCCGGCGTGTGCCGGTTGCGCGGCGACACGACCACGCGCGACTGGGTCGTGTTCCTCACGGTGTTGCAGCAGCCGGAGCAGGGCGACCCGGACGCGCGGCTGCAAGCGTTAGGCGCCAAGCTGTCCGGTGCGAGCGTGACGGTGTTCGAGCTCGGGCCGTTCTCGGCCGCCGACGCGGCGGATGCGGCCAGCCAGATGCAGGCCAAGGAGGCCGCGAAGCGCACGTACGCGCAGTCGGTGTCGGTGACCAAGGACGTCATCAACTCCGTGCGCATGGGGAAGAGCCCGAATATCAAGAAGATCAAGCGCGTGGTGCAGGGCATCGTCGACCAGATCCTGAACGAGGAGACGTCGCTCATCGGCCTCACGACACTGCGCGACTACGACGAGTACACGTTCACGCACAGCGTCAACGTGTGCATTTTCTCGGTAGCGTTAGGCAGGAAGCTGGGCCTGACCAGGCTGCAGTTGTACGACCTCGGTCTCGGCGCCCTGATGCACGACGTGGGCAAGGCACGCGTGCCGCTCGAGATCCTCAACAAGCCCGCGTCGCTCACCGAGGACGAGTGGCGCACCGTCTGCCACCACCCGTGGATGGGCGTGCTGCAGTTGTTCCAGATGCGCGGCCAGAACGACATCCCGTACCGCGCGATGGTCGTCGCGTTCGAGCACCACAAGAAGACGGACCTGAGCGGCTACCCGCGCCACGTCAGGCCGCGGGAGTTGAGCATCTACAGTAAGGTCGTCGCGGTGTCCGACGCGTTCGATGCGGCCACCTCGCGCCGCGCCTACCAGACCATTCCGCTGACGCCCGCCGACGTGCTCCAGGAGATGCGCATCAACCCGCGCCGCGGCATGGACCAGGTGCTGGTGAAGGCGTTCATGAGCCTCGTCGGCCACTATCCGGTCGGCACGCTGGTCGTGCTCGATACGTTCGAGCTCGCGCTGGTGCACGGCGCCAACCCCTCCCCCGACGCCATCTCGCGCCCTATCGTAAAGATCGTCAGCGATGAGCGCGGCAACGTGCTCTTCCCGGGCACGCTCGTGGATCTCACCGAACGGGATGCAGGCGGCGTGTTCAAGCGCACGATCATCAAGGTGGGAGATCCCGACCGTTATGGTATCCGCGTCAGCGACTACTACATCTGACCCGATCGCCCACACGTTCGCCGCGCTCGCCGAGCAGCGGCGCAAAGCTCTCGTCGCCTACATCACCGCTGGACACCCGGACCGCGCGCGCTCGCTCGCGCTGATGCGTGCGGTCGCTCGCGCGGGAGCCGACATCATCGAAGTCGGCGTGCCGTTTTCGGACCCGCTGGCCGATGGCCCAACCATCCAAGCGAGCTCGCACACAGCGCTCGCCAACGGGATGACGTTCGACGGCGCTCTCGACCTCATCGCCGACGCAGCGGTCGACGTGCCCACCGTGGTATTCACCTATCTCAATCCACTGCTCGCCGCGGGCCCCGATGCACTCGACCGGGCGGCGCGGGCCGGCGCGAGCGGTCTCTTACTCACCGATCTGCCGGTGGGCGGCGATCCCGCACTCGAGGCGCGCATCTCAGCCGGCCCGCTCGCGTTCGTGCGACTCGTGGCGCCCACGACGCCGGCGGCGCGCATGGCCGAGATTGCGCGGCACGGCAGCGGCTTCGTCTACCTCATCAGCCGGTTAGGCGTGACCGGTGCGCGCGACGACATCCCCGCCGAGCTGCCCGCCACGGTGGCGAGGCTGCGCTCGGCGGCATCCCTCCCGATCTGCGTGGGGTTCGGCATCGCGCGGCCCGAGCAGGCAGTCGCCGTTGGGCAGTTGGCGGATGGTGTGGCGGTCGGCAGCGCGCTGGTCCGTCACGCGGGTGAGAGCGTGGCGTCCGCCGCCGACTTCATCGCGTCGCTCCGCGCCGCGCTCGACGCGCACGCACACGGGTGAGCATCGGTTCGATTGCCGTCGTCCCTCCATCCAGATCCCGACATGACACGACGTTCGTGGTTCGCTTGCGCGCTCGCCGCAATGACGTCCCTGCTCGCGGTACCGGCCTCCGCACAATACGCGCATCCGCGCGGCCAGCCGATCGCCGGCATCTCGTGCGACGAGCTGGAAGGCCAGCGCATCCACATCCATCAGCATCTCGCGATTTACGATCACGGCAAACCCGTCGAAGTGCCGTACAACGTTGGGCGGCCCAGCGATGTGCCGTGCCTCTATTGGCTGCACACGCACACGCCGGACGGGATCATCCACATCGAGGCCCCGGTCAACCGCTCGTTCACGTTAGGCGATTTCTTCGACGTGTGGGTGCAGCCCTTGAGCCGCACCGCGGCGGCGAGCGCTCAACTCAACACGGGTGAGGCGATGCGCGTCTGGGTGGGCGGTACGGTGTACGCGGGCGACCCGCGTGCGATCAAACTGGGCGACCACACCGACATCGTGATCGAGGTGGGCGGGCCGTTCTTCACACCCAAACCGTTCACGGCCTGGAACGGCGCGCAGTAGCGCGCCTAACGCTGGTCGCGAAGCTTTCGCTCGACGGCGGCGTCCGGCCGGGCCATGATCGTGCGCTCGTCGCGCAGGATCACGGTGCCCGGTTGTGCCCCGCGCGGCTTGCGGACGTGCTTGCGGCGCGTCCAGTCGACCGGCACGACCGCGGCGCCGCGCGCCTTGCTGTGCCAGGCGGCGAGCGATGCGGCTTCCCGGAGGTCGCGCGCGGGCGGCGCATCGGCGTGCGGCCAGCGGAGCACGACGTGCGCGCCGGCGGCATCGCGGGCGTGGAGCCACACGTCGTCGGGCGCCGCCGCGTGGAAGGTGAGCGCATCGTTGGACGCGGCGCCGCGACCCACCCAGATGGCGATCCCGCCCGACGACCGGTACGTGCGGTAGGGCAGTTTGGGCG
>DASYXE010000334.1:0-3168 GCA_035935375.1 Gemmatimonadaceae bacterium
CGCTTCCCCATTCCCTGACTGCTATCCAAAACCTCAGACGCTCTCACCTAGCTGTCCTGATCCACGCGCACACCGACGCCGGAGTTTCTTGATGAGCGGACTGCTTCGCGACCTGCAGTATGCCTTCCGCCGGCTCCGCACGCGGATCGGCTTCACCCTCATCGCGGTCGTCTCCTTAGGCCTCGGCATCGGCGTCAATACGGCGGCGTTCAGCCTCATCGACGCGGTCATTCTTCGAAAAACACCGACGGTCCATTCGGAGCGGGTGGCCGAGCTCGACGGGATCGATCACGGGCAGATCTCCGGGCCGCTGTCTTACCCGGACCTCCGCGATCTGCGCGAGGAAGCGGCCGGTGTGTTCAGCCAGATGTCGATCGAGCAGTTCAGCATGTTCCCGCGCGATGCCGGCGACCACGTGGAGTCGCTCACCGGCGAGCTCGTCAACGGCGACTACTTCCCGCTCATCGGTCTTGCGCCGGAGGTTGGGCGGCTGATCGGCCCGCAGGACGACATCGCCCGCGGCGCACACCCCGTGGTCGTCCTCGGCTACAACTATTGGATGAGCGACTACGGCGGCCACCGCGACGTCGTTGGGCGCGAGATGCGGTTAGGCGGGCGTGCATACACGATCATCGGCGTCGCGCCGAAGGCCATCGAGGGGCTGCTGCCAGGGCTGTTGCCCAAGGTGTACGCCCCGATCCAGATGATCAATCAGCTCGAGCCGTCGCCGTCCGACCAGCTCACGCTGCGCGGGAATCATTCGTACTTCGCGAAGGTGCGGTTGGCCGACGGGCAGTCGTTCGCGGCGGCGAACGCGGTGGTGGCGCGGTTCGTGGGCGACATGCAGCGCGAGTACCCGAATTCGTGGCCGTCCGGCCTGGACGTGCGCGTGATCCCGCTCACCCACATTGCGGTGAACCCGATCCTCGACAACGTGGTGGTGCCGGCCGCCGCCGCGCTCATGGTGGTCGTGGGACTCGTGCTGATCATCGCGTGCGCGAATCTCGCGAGCTTCCTGTTGGCGCAAGCGCGCGACCGGCGCCGCGAGATCGCGATCCGGTTGGCGATCGGCGCGACGCGGCGGCACCTGATGCAACAACTGCTGGTCGAGTCGCTCGCGGTCGCGTTCGTCGGCGGCGTGTTAGGCATTGCGCTGTCGCGTCTCGCGCTGCACGTGTTGCTGACGGCCAACCTGCCCATTCCGCTGCCGATCAACCTCGACGTCGGCATCGACGTCCGCGTGTTGGCCTTCGTGATCGCGACGACGCTTGCGGCGGGCGTGTTGTTCGGGTTGCTGCCGGCATTGCAGGCGACGCGGCCGGACGTGGTGGAGACGCTCAAGAGCGAAAACACCGGCGGGATCGGCGGGCGTCGCTTCACGATGCGGAGCGGGCTCGTGGTGGCGCAGACCGCTGGGTCGTTGGTACTGCTCATCACCGCGGCGCTGTTTCTCCGCAGCTTCGCCGCCCAATCGAAGGTGGACGCCGGGTTCGGCGCCGCGCCGGGTGGGCTCGTGTGGATGGCGCTGCCCAACGACGCATATCCGGCCGAGCGCCGGGCGCAGGCGGTGGCGGAGATCGAGCGGCGCGTGCGCGCGCTGGACGACGTGAGCGGCGCCGGCGTGGTCAGCGACATGCTGCTCAATTCGTTAGGCAACAACTCCGAGCGGATCCACATCGACGGGGTGCAGCCGCCGCCGGGCCAGACGGCGTTCGACATCGACTACACGAGCGCCGACTCCGGGTTCTTCGATGCCGCCGGGCTGACGGTGGTGCGCGGGCGGGTGTTCAATTCGTCGGACACGCCGGCGCACGACCGGGTGGCCCTCGTGAATCAGGCGATGGTGGACAGGTTCTGGCCCGGCAGCGACGCCGTGGGCCGCACGTTCCGCACCGACTCCGTCACGTACCACATCATCGGCGTGGTGAAGACGACGAAGGTGCGTTCGTTAGGCGAGCCGCCGAGGCCGCTCATCATTGCGGCGTACACGCAAGACGTGGAGCCGTTCTTCAACGTCATCGTGCGGGCGCGGGGCGACGCCGCCGTCGCGACGACGCGGACGCTCACGACGCTGCGCGCGCTCGATCCGTCGTTCATGATCTATCAGGTGAAGACGATGGAGCAGCACCTGGGGACCATGCTGCTGCCGGCGCGGTTGGGCGCGGTGGCGTTCGCGCTCTTCGCGGCGTTGGCCCTGGTGCTGGCGATGATCGGCGTGTACGGCGTGGTGCGGTACGCGGTCGCGCGGCGTTCGCGCGAGGTCGCGATACGGTTGGCGATCGGCGCACGGCCGAACAGCGTCGTGAGGCTGCTGATGCGCGACGGCGTGATGCTGGTGGGGATCGGCGCCGTGGTTGGGTTGCTGGTGGCGGCGGCCGCCGCGCGCGCGTTGCAGTCGCTCTTGTTCGGGGTCGCGGCGTTCGATCCGGCGGCGTTCGTGCTCGCGCCGGCACTGCTAGTGGCGATTGGCGCGCTCGCGGCGTTCTTGCCGGCGCGGCGGGCGAGTCGTATCGATCCAGCGAGAGCGTTTCGCGCGGAGTGATGGATACCTATTTCGCGACCCTCGCTGCGCGCCACGCGCTCTCGCCCGCCGCCGCCACCGAGCTCGCCGAGCGCGGCTTCACGGTACTCCCCGGCCCATTTGCAGCGGACGACGTGCCGCATCTGCAAGCGCAGTACGACGCGGCCATCGCGGGGGCGTCGCCCGATGATGTCCGAGTTGGTCGCGACTCGATCCGCGTGACCGACTTCGTCAATCGCGGCTCGGCATTCGATCGTGTGTACACGTGGCCGCCGGCCCTCGACGCCTGTTGCCGCGTCGTTGGGCGGCCGTTTCGACTCAGCGCCATGCACGCACGCACCGTTAGGCCCGGCTCGGCGCCGCAGGAGCTTCACGTCGATGTGCCGCCGACATCGGACGCGTGGCCAATGCTCGGCCTCATTCTCATGGTCGACGAGTTCCGCGACGCAAACGGGGCAACACGCTTCGTCCCAGGTTCGCACCGGTGGACCGAGGGTCCCGAGCATGCCGTCAGCGATCGACGTGCACCCTACCCCGGCGAAGTGCACGCATGCGCTCCCGCGGGCTCGATGATTCTGTTCAACGCATCGACATGGCACGGACACACCGCCAACACGACGTCCGCACCCCGCCGGTCCGTGCAAGCG
>DASYXE010000335.1:0-3636 GCA_035935375.1 Gemmatimonadaceae bacterium
CATCGCCAAAACGCCGCCGGGCATCCCGCGCATCGGGCACGCGGGGATCGACGTCCATTCGTTCGCCCTCGCGGCGTTGCTCGCGCTCGCGACCGGCGTGCTCGCCGGGCTGGTTCCCGCCGTTTCGCTGTCGCGCGTCAACGCGAGCGAAACGCTGCGCACCGGCGCGAGCACGGCCAGCACCGGTCGATTGCAGCAAAGCATTGTGGCAGCCGAGCTCGCGCTCGCCACCGTGCTCCTCGTCGCCGCCGGCTTGCTGACGCGCACGATGTCGGAACTGCAGCGGGTGCGCCTGGGCTACAACCCCGATGGCGTCTTCAGCGTCTTGTTGATGCTGCCCGGCGACAAGTTCTTTCCCCCCGGCGTCTCCAGCGATTCGGGCCAGGCTGCCTACGACGCGTACACGCGGCGGATCGAGGATGCGCTGCGAACGGTGCCGGGAGTGAGCGACGTCGCGGGCACGTCGAACATGCCGTTCACCAACGAGCGAGGGACGAACTCCGTCGAGCCCGAAGGTTACACGCCGGCGCCGGGCGAGATGATCGACGTCGCGCGCCGATTCGTCACGCCCAACTATTTCTCGATGCTGCGCATCCCGGCGCTCGAGGGACGCCTGTTGTCGCCCGGCGACGACCGGCCTAACGCAGAGCCCGTGATGATCGTGACCGACCAGTTCGCCCGGCACTTCTGGCCGGACGGACGCTGGGTTGGGCGAACCGTCGGATTCTGGAATCGCACGTATCGCGTGGTGGGCGTGATCGGGGACACGCACGAGCACGACCTGCGCGGCGACGACGACAAGTACAAGTTCTACGTGCCCGCGGTCCACGCGGGCGACCTCGACGGCAACCTCCTGCTGCGGACGAACGTGCCGGGCGCCGTGCTCACGCCGATGATGCGGGAGCGCTTGTGGCAGGCCGATCCCGAGATCGCGCTCATCAGCGCTGAGCCGTTGCGAGCGCGCATCGATCGGTCGCTCGCCGACGACCGGTTTCGCATGACGCTCATGACGGTGTTTTCCGCCGTGGCCGCGCTGTTCTCGCTGCTCGGGATCTATGGGGTAATGAGCCGGTCGGTGGCGCGCCGGCGCCGGGAAATGGCGCTGCGCACGGCGTTAGGCGCGCCGAGTGGCCGGCTCGTGGCAATGGTGTTGTCGGAGGCCGGGCGGATCGGGCTGGCCGGCGCGCTGGGCGGGATCGTGCTGGCCATCGCGGGCAGCCGTTTGCTGGAGCGGCTGATCTGGGGCGTGCCGCGCCTCGATCCCCTCACCTATGGCGCGGCGGCCGGCGTGCTGTTAGGAGCGACGATTCTCGCCGCGGTCGCGCCGGCCCGCGACGCGGCACAGAGCGATCTGATGCGCGTGCTCAGGAGCTGATGGCGTCGGTGACGCCGGATCGGCTCACGTGCCCTTGTTCTTCTCGTCCCACTTCATCGGCTGCCACAGCTCCACCTTGTTTCCATCCGGGTCGATGATCCACGCGAACTTGCCGTTCTCGGCCGACTCCGGACCGCCGACCACCTGGACTCCGCCCGCGCGGAGGTCCGTCAGCATTTCGTCCAGATCGTCGACCCGGTAGTTGATCATGAACGCGGCGTCGCTGGGGTGGAACCACGTGCTCGACGCGTCCGCGACGTGCCACACCGTGAGTCCGCTGTCCTCACCCTTGTCATCGGGCCACCGGAAGATGGCGCCGCCGAACCCTTCGAGCTGCACGCCGAGATGTTTGCGATACCAGTCGGCCAGCGCGGCGCGGTCCGTCTTGGTTTTGAAGAAAATGCCGCCGATTCCCGTGACTCTCGCCATGGCTCCTCCCGTTCGCGATGTGCGTGTCGGCATCCGCGTCCGTTAGGAGAACGCGCCGGCGCCGACTGACGCGCCTCGGCTCGTGCGTCGAGCCGGCGCCTTGCCGATCGAAGATCAACGATTTCTCAGTCGGCCGCTAGACGGCGTGCCCCTTGGCCAAGCACCGCGAATCCCACCGTGCCGCTCGCAAGGCCGATCATGGCATGGATGAACATCGCGGGAATCAGCCAACCGCTGGCCAGAACAATGCTGCCGAAGACCACACCCAGCATGCTCACCTTCACGATACCCTTCGGCCCCTGGTACGCGTGTCCTAACCCAAAGGCGACGGACACAATGACCAGCGCGGCCGCCGGCCCCGCGTATGCGGCCACGAGCCACGTGAGAAATCCCCGGTAGAGCAACTCCTCGCACACGCCGGCCGTCCATGACACCGCCTGGAACCACTGATATTCGCTCGGCGTGCGGGGGACGATGGACTCGACGCCAGTGAACTTCGGCACCAGTCGCTGCAAGCGGTCCGGCGGCAGCGCGCGGACCGTGGCGTTTTGCCGGAGCACGAATACGGCGACGATGGCCGCGAGCGTGATCCCGACGTACAACCGCCAGTCGGTTGGCGGCTCGAAGCCCAACGCTCGCCACGCTCGGCCCGCCTTCGACCACAGCACCACGGTCAGCGCCGCCAGGATCCATTCTCCAATGACCGTCCCGCGGTACCAGTTGCGTCGCGCGTCCGGAACGTTGTCGGCCAGTTGTCGCTTGAGCCGCCGATCGAAATACGTCCCACCGCCGATGACGATGACGATCGCGAACAGCACCGCAAATGAGACATCGAGGAGGCTGGGCATGGCGCGCTCGCGTTAATGTTCAATACATATTGAATATTAACCGACTGCTTGTCAATACCCGCCGCGGCTGATACCATCCGAGATGACCAGTGCCCGACGACACCAGACGAAGAGCGGTGCGCCGCCGCTCGCACCGACCGTCGCCGAGATGCGCGCGCTCGCGCATCCGCTCCGGCTCCGGATTCTCGAGGTGTTCACCGAGCAACCGCGGACGACCAAGCAGGTGGCCGGCGTGCTCGGCGAACCTCCGACCCGTCTCTACCATCACGTCGCGGCCCTCGAGCGCGCCGGGCTGCTCGAGCTCAAGGAGACGCGGAAGAACCGCGGAACGGTCGAGAAGTGGTATGAAGCCGTGTCGAAGGCGTTCGGTCCCATGCCACCCCCGCGCAGCGCGGGTCGAGCGCCGGGCTCCGCGATGCGTCGGGCCATCGCGACGACCGCGTTGGAACTGTCTCGGCAGGAATTGGTAATGGCGATGCGGCAGCGCGGACGCGAACGGCCGCTGGTGGCCCGGCTCGTCGTGTCGGCTCAGCCGAAGCGGCTGGTTGCCTTACGAAAGCGGCTGCATCGCGTGGTGAAAGACATCCAGCGCGAGTTCGGCAGTGGGGAAGCGCACGCGCGGGCGGCGGATGTTGAACGGTGGGCCGTCACGCTCACCTTTGCGCCCGTTTCGACGCCGGACGCGAGGAGACGGGCGCGGCAGACTGACGAGAGTCGGCCAGGCCGTTAGCAACTTTGTGGGCGCCCAGCGCGGTCCAGGCGCTTCGCGGCAACGCACCAAAGGACGGGACATCCGCACTGATCTTGTCGAACATGAAGATCTTCATGACGCCCGACGCTGCGTACAGGAGCGCGACGAGCACCTGCAGGACCCACAACAGGATGTTCATCGTGTGCTTCCTCCTGGTTTCACGGTGCCATGCTCGTAGCGCCTAACGCGCGCCGGCGGCGGTAGGCGGCTCGAGTTGGACGGCCATCGAGGGG
>DASYXE010000336.1:0-11525 GCA_035935375.1 Gemmatimonadaceae bacterium
TCCATCTCATGAGCTCCCGCTTCGTCATCTGGTTACTCTGCGCCGGCGCTGTGTTTGTGGCCTGGAGCCCCCACGCCAAGCACAACGAGTCCGCCGCCAGCACGACGAACGAGCATCGATCGGACACCGTACCCAAGAAGGTCGCTCCTGCCACGGCCCTCACGGCCGCCGCGCAGGTCAGCGTAAATCACACCGTCAAAGTCAGCCTGCGCGTCACCAACGAAGCCGACCACGCCGTCGAAATCGATTTCCCGTCGGGCAAGACCCACGATGTCGTCATCCTCGACTCCACCGGACACGAAGTTTGGCGCTGGAGTGAAGGCCGCATGTTCACACAAGCGGTCCGCAACACGCTCTTAGGCGCCAACGAAAGCGTGACCTACGAGGAGTCGTGGAATCCCGGCCGTCTTACCGGTGACTTCACTGCAGTCGCACGCCTCGAGAGCAACAACCACCCCATACAGCAGCGCGCAGACTTCACGCTGCGCTAGCCGTATACGCACCACCCGTAACGCCTTCCGCCACCCGCCCCCGCCGCTACCTTTCGCTCACACCCGCGGCGAAAATCGGAGGGCGTTTGGCGACACCGGCTCGATCTTCCACACACGATGACACGCGCGACGTCCAGCTCCTCAGCGAGCTCGCGGACGCACGTCGGTCACTCGTCGATCAGATCGGCCGGCGCATCATCGGCCAGAAAGAGGTCGTCGAGAATCTCGTCGCCGCCCTGCTGAGCGGCGGCCACGCCCTGCTCGTCGGCGTCCCGGGCCTCGCGAAAACCCTCCTCGTTAGGACGCTCGCCGACGCGCTCGACCTCTCCTTCTCCCGCATCCAGTTCACCCCCGACTTGATGCCGAGTGACATCACGGGGACCGAGTTGCTCGAGGAAGATCATGCAACCGGACGCCGCGTGTTCAAGTACGTCAAAGGCCCCGTCTTCGCGAACGCTGTGCTGGCCGACGAGATCAACCGCGCGCCACCGAAGACCCAGGCGGCACTGCTCCAGGCCATGCAGGAGCACGCGGTGACGGCCGCTGGGCGCACCCACTCGCTGCCAGAGCCGTTCTTCGTTCTCGCCACGCAGAACCCGATCGAGCAGGAGGGCACGTATCCCTTGCCCGAAGCGCAGCTCGACCGGTTCATGTTCGAGCTGCGCGTGGGCTATCCCACGGCCGACGAGGAAGAGCACGTCGTCGCGACCACCACGAGCGACACCGAAGCGACGGTCACGCCGGTCCTCGACGCGCCGCGGCTCATCGCCCTGCAACATCTCGTACGACGTCTGCCCGCGCCGCCCACAGTCGTGCGCTACGCCGTCGGCCTCGCGCGCTCGACTCGACCGGACGCCAAAGAAGCGTCGCCCGACGTCAAAAAGTATGTAAGCTGGGGCGCGGGTCCGCGCGCGTCGCAGTATCTCGTGTTAGGCGCCAAAGCGCGCGCCGCCATGGACGGCCGCGCGGTGCCCGACCTCGACGACGTCCGCTCCGTCGCCCACGTCGTGCTCCGCCACCGCATCGTCATGAATTTCCAGGGCGAGGCCGAAGGTATGACCCCCGAGCGCCTCATCCGCCTCGACGAGCGTTAGGACCGAGCTCGCTGCACCGAAGTTACTCGGCGTCGCCCGCGGTCTCGTCCTCGCCGCTCCACCAGCGGCGCCACCACGGCGGTCGCGACTCCGGCGCCAGGGTCCGGTCCACCGCCGCTCGCCACGCGTCGCGCATCTCGGCGGCATCGCCGAAGCGCTGCTCGGCCACCGACGCCAACCCGCGCTCCAACCACTCCGCCACCGCCTCGGGATATCCGCTCAGATCCACGTCGCCCGACAACTGGCGGCCGAGGATCGCGCGCCCGTCGCCGGTCCCAAATGGCGGCTCGCCCGACAGCAGGTACGTGACGATCGCCGCCAACCCGAAGCAGTCCACCGCCGGCCCCTGCCCTTCGCCTAACAATTGCTCGGGCGCGGCGAACTCGGGCGTCCCCGTCGTGCCGCTCAGCAGCTCCTCGCCCGAAATCTTCGCCACGCCGAAGTCGGCGATCCGCCAACGCCGGTGTCGATCGATCAGAATGTTTTCGGGCTTCAGATCGCGATGCACGATCCCGATCGCGTGCGCCGCCGCCAGCCCGTCCAGCACCTGGTCGACGTGCGACGCGATCTGCTCCACCGAACGCGGCCCCGATCGTTTCACCAGATCCGTGAGCGACCCATTCTCGGCCAGCTCCATCGTGTACCACGACACGCCGCCGTTGCTGTCCCAGTCGTAGATCGGCACGATCGCCGGATGCGCCAGCTGCGCCGCCAACTGCGCTTCGCGACGAAACCGCCGCACCGCGATCTCGTCGTTCGCCACTTGCGGGTGCAGCATCTTGAGCGCCACTTCCCGCTCGAGCGTCAGGTCGCGCACCCGCCACACGGAGCCGAAGGTCCCGGAGCCCAGCCGCGCGATCACCTCGTAATCCTCGCCGGTCGCCCACCGCAGCCGCTCTTCTTCCGCGTCGCCTAACGGACGGATCGCCGGCATCGAGCCGCTGATGTAGACCGACGACCGCCCGCCGCCGCCCACCGCGCGATCCAGCTCGCGCAGCATCGCCGCCACGGAGTGGTACCGCCGCTCGGGATCGCGCTCCAACGCGCGGTTGAGCACCCGCGCCACCGCCTGCGGACAGTCCGGCCGCACCAAGGGAAGCGGCGGCACCTCGGGTGGCGGATACTCCCCGGTGAGCGACGCGAATGCCGTCGCCGCCAACTGCCACTGGTCGCTCTCGGGAGTCGGCAGCCATTCGCCGTCCGGCCACTCCGGCGCGCGCGGAAGCCGTCCCGGAAACGGCGTCAATCCCACCGGTATCGAGTTGCGCGGCAGCACCCACTCCCACGCGAGGAGCCACAGCTGACCAGTGGGCGTCAACCAAATCGACTCGCCGCACACGGCACCGTGCGCCATGCCCGTCGTGTGCAGATACGCGAGCGCCTGTCCGGTAGACCGCAGCAGCTGCAGCGAGGTGCTCAGATCGTCCGGCCCCACTCGACGGATCCGGCCCGCCACGCTCTCACCGGATATCCACCGCCGCACGTACGCCGGTCCCCGGCGACTCTGCGGTCCTCCCGGCCACCAGTCATACGCAGTTGGTATCGACGCATGCGCCCGATGCGCCAGCGCCCGCGCCTCAGCCCCCAACCATGCCGCATGCGTCGGTTCCGGTACCGTTACCAACGACAAGGAGCGGCCCAGCGCGTCCACCACTTCTTGATAGTGACGGAACTCCGCGAGCACACCCTCTGCTCCCCACGACCAACCCGCGGGTAGTTGCCAGCTCTCGATGTGTGACGGAAGTTTCGCCGTCACGCTGTTCGGCGACGGAGCGCCCGGAGCCAAAGGCGAGGTGCCCGATTCGGGCGCGGCGGCCGATGACGCCGGCGCCCCTCCCCCGCCGGGACGCGAGCCGGCGCCGGTGGGCGGCGTGACGGTCACGAGCTAAACGTACAGCCAGTGCCGGCCACGGCCAAGCATGCCATCAACGAGCGTCATGGACACCACCATCTCCGCACCCAGCATCGTCTTCGAGCCGCTCTTCGACGGAGTGACGGCTCCCTCGCGCGCCACCACTGGAGCCGCCGGATACGATGTCCGTGCGCACCTCCACGGTCGCACCGTCCGCACGTTGCGCGACGGCGCCGAAGTGATGTCGTCCACATCGAATGGCGCATTCTCGCTCGAACCCGGCGACGTCGCACTCATCCCGCTCGGCTTTCGCGCCAAACTCCCCGCCGGGTACGAGGCACAGGTCCGGCTCCGCAGCTCGATCGCGTTTCGCCGCGGCCTCATCCTGCCCAACGCACCGGGCACCATCGATGCCGATTACCCGGATGAGTGGCTCGTGATGGTGCGCAACGTGTCCGTCCAACGCGTCACCATCGAGCACGGCGAGCGCATCGCGCAGGTCATCCTCCACCGCTACGCCACGCTCGACTGGTCCACGGGTCGGGTGACGCGCTCCACCGACCGGAGCGGCGGCATCGGCAGCACGGGCTAACCGAGCCGCTGCACGCTGCCTAACGAATCGTATGACACTGTAGTACGAATGACGCTCGCGTGACGAGCTCGGCGTTAGTACCTTGATCGGGCGCGAAACACGGCACGAGGACGCGTCACATGATCCACCTGGTGGGACTCGGACACGCCGTCATCACGGTCGGCGTCACTCGCCTGACGCAAGCCAGCGAGACGCTCTTCGCGTCGGCGCTGTTGTTCGTGCGGGAAGCCGGCAAACCCATCGAGCGACACCGCATCATCGAATTGCTCTGGCCGCGCGCGTCCGTCCAACGCGCGAACCACCGCCTCCGCCAAACCCTCTACCGCCTCAACACACTCGGCGCCGCACTCCGATCGGATCGCGGTCACATCACGTTGCCCGCGCGGTCCGCCCAATCGGACTTCGGCGAGGTGCTGGCCGCCGGCCGCAGCGCCGACCCGCATCGCGTCGCGGAGCTCGTCCAAGGCCCGTTCCTCCCCGGATACGCGCCGCGGTTTTCCCCCTCGTTCAGCGAATGGCTCGAGCGTGAGCGCGATGTCGTCACTTCCGGACTGCGACGCGTGCTCGTCGCCGCCATCGGCACGCAGCGCGAACGAAACGATTGGGCGGCCGTCGAGCGCCTCGCCACCCGATGTCTGCTGCTCGACCCGCTCAACGAAGAAGCGACCCTCGCGCTCGCCGAAGCCGCTGCCTTCCACGGCAGTAAAGTTCGCGCACTCGAAATCCTCGATTCGTATTTGCGCGAGCTCGGCCCGGCCGCCGGTGACATCCGCGTGCCCGCCACGCTCCTCCGACGACGAATCGCCGAAGCCTACCGCGCCGCTCCCGAGCAGCAGCGCGCATCGCAGCTCGGTCGCGACCAGGAGATGCAGGACATGAAACGCGTGCTGCATGGCTTGTTCGCCGCGCACGGCGAGACGTGCCTCGTCTGCGGCGAAGAGGGCATCGGCAAAACGCGATTCGCCGCCGAAGTTGCATGTGCAGCCCAACTCGACGGCATAAAGGTCGTGCGCCTCGAACGCGAGGCACACGATGTCGAACGCCCGCTGGCGGGCATCATCGAGGTCGTGCGACGCCTTCGCGCGATGCGCGGGGCCATCGCCGTGGCCGAAGGATCCAAGCGCACACTCGATGCCGTGCTGATTGCAACCGAGCCGGCCGCCGGACCCGAACTGGTCGACACGGACCAATTGGGCGCGCGCCTTCGCGTCGCACTCATTGATCTTCTCGATGCGGTGTCCCACGAACAACCCGTTGTCCTCATCATCGAGGACGCGCAATGGCTCGATCGCGCGTCCTGGACGTGCGTTCGCGCCGTGTCCCGCTGGGCAATCAAGCATCGCGCGCTGGTCGTCCTCACCGCACGGCAGAGCGACACCGCCCAACAATTCGATTGTGCCGACGACGTCCGCCCGCGTCTCGTGCGGCTCAAGCCGCTCGACGAGCCGGCCAGCCGAGCCCTCGTGCAACGCATCGTCAGTGGATCGGCCCGCGACGGAAACGAGCCCTTCACCGAGTGGTGCGTTGCACGCGGCGGCGGCAATCCGTATGTGCTGACGGAGCTCGCCGTCCGCGCCGAAGGTGAAAGCGAACCCTTTCGCGCGCCGACGGCCCTCGAGCGCATCGCCTCCGAACGGCTCGACGGGCTGGGTGATCTCCAGCTGCGGATGCTGCAAGCCATCGCCGTCCTGGGCTCCGCTTCATCCACTCGGCGCGTGGAGGAGCTGCTGGGCGCCACACGGTTAGGCCTGCTCAATGGCTTCGACACGCTGAGCACCGCCGGCATGATCGGCCTCGAGGGCGACCGCATCGTCCTCCGCCACCGCCTCACGGCGGACGCCGCACTCGAGCGGTTGTCCGAGCCGGCGCGCCAGCTCCTCCACCGGCGAGCCGCCGAGTTGCTCGAGCGAGAGCGGTCGAGCGAGGTCCCGGACGCGCTGGCCGGCGAATGCGCGGAGCATTGGCAATACGCCGGTGAACACACGCGCGCCGTCGAACTGCTCACCGGCGCCGCCTCGCGCCTAACGGGACTCGGCATGCCGATCGAGGCGGCGCGGTTCTACGAACGTGCCGCGCAGATCACCACGTCCGCACCGGACAAACTCCACCATCTCGCGGCACGCGCCCACGCGCTGTTCCTGGGCGCGGAGTGGGAGCCGTTCGTGCACGTCGCGACCGAGCTGGAATCGCTGCAGCGGCACACGCGCTCGTCACCCGACAATCATGACGACACCGAGCTCGAGCTCTCGCTCGCCAAGTGGCGGCTCGGCGCCGACCGCCGCGAGCTCCTCGCCGACGCCACACGCTGCGCCGCGGCCACCTCTGCCTCCGATTCGCATCGCGTGCTCGCCGCCGCGTGGGCGCTCATGATTGCCGACAATCTGTGCGACGAGCGCGCCGCGACTGCCGTGATGCGGGCGGTCGCGCCGGCCATCGCCCAGGCCGGTATCGACGACGGCGCGGCGGCATGCCTGCACATGGTCTATCACACCGCCTTCGGCAACCCGCAGAAGGGCCTCGACGCGGCGCACCGCCTGACGGATTCGCAGCTCGCCGCTCCGGACGGGGGCAACAAAGCGAAATACCTCGCGCACGCCGCCGCCGCGCTCCGGCTGTGCGGCGCGCCGATCCTCGAGGCGCGACACGCTGCCGCCGCCGCGTTGGAAATCGCGCAGCGACTCGGCCTTGCCGCCTACGCCGCGCCCGCTGCCAACCAAATCACCCTCACGTTCCTCGCCGAGGGCGATATGGCCACCGCCCGCGCGTGGTTCGAGAAAGCGCTCTGGCTCATGGAGCACAGTGCCGACACCGTGGGCCGCTCGACGATCCTCAGCAACGGGGCCGAGATCGCGCTTCGCGAGCGCCGGTTAGGCGACGCCGAGCGCCTCATCACGGAAAGCGAGCAGGCCGTGGGCCACGCCCGATCCCCGCGCTCGGACATCCGACACGTCTCGTTCCGCTGGCGCTTGGGCCTCCTCCGCGGCGATGCCGACCCGACCGAGCACGACCTCACGCACTTCGCGCACCTGCACCGGCGTACGCGCAAAGCCAACGGCCAGGACTTCGCGACCGCGGCGCTCGTCGACTTGCTGCTGCTCCGCGGGCGGCGGCGCGAAGCGGCGCGACTGCTCGGCGCATACGTGACGAGATTCCGACGGCCCACCGCCGCGCTCGAGCCCGACTTGGAGCGCCTGCGTGGTGAGTTAGGTGTGGGGTGACCGCCGCCGCGGCCTTGGGTTAGGCGAGCTGCGCGACCGACAGATCTTTGCTTCGCGAGGCCGGCGCGCTGTCGCGCACCGCCGGTGAGGCGAACAGCAACCCGAACATCGGGCTCGCGAGCAGCTCATCGCAGATCGTGGGATCGAACTGCCGCCCGCGGTACTTGGCGAGCTCGGCCCGCACCTGCATCTCGCCCAACGCCTTCCGGTACGGGCGGTCCGTGGTCATGGCGTCGATCGTGTCCGCGATCAGCACGACGCGCGAGCCCAACGGGATCTGATCGCCCGCCAGCCCGTCGGGATATCCGCTCCCGTCCCAGTTTTCGTGGTGGTGCCGGACTGCCTGCACCAGGTCGCGCAATTGCGACACGGTCGACACGAGCTCCGCGCTCTTGATCGGATGCGTCTGCATCACCGCCCACTCGTCCGCCGTGAGCTTGTCCGGCTTGCGCAGAATCGGCGCGTAGATCTCGTGGATCTTGCCCACGTCGTGCAGCAGCGCCGCCGTCGCAATGCGCTCGATCTCGCGCGACGACAGGCCTAACGCACGGGCGATGAGCTTGGCGTAGTGCGACACGCGGCGCGAGTGCCCGGAGGTGTACGGGTCGCGCGCTTCGATGGCCTTGACCATCAGCTCGAGCAGCTCCTGGTTGACCCGCTCGAGCTGACGGTTCGTCTTGTACAACTGGCGCACGCCGAGGAGCGGCAGCGCCAGCACGAGAGCGCCGAACGCGCCGAACCGCGCGTAGCACCACGCCAGCAGAAAGGCCACGGGACTCGCCAGCACGTCGTACGCGAGGCTGCCCAGGTGGTTCTGCCGCCAGACCTTCAACAGGTTCTTGCTGTCGTTGGTCGCGATGGCGCCGCTCACCGCCATCGTGTTCACCGCCACGAACACGATGACCATCACCGAGAACGGGAGGCCCACCGTCGCCAACGCCTGCGGTGCGCTCATCCCGCTGTAGTGCAGCATGGGCTTCCCGCCCAACAGCACGTACGACAGCACCGCCAGCGACGTCGCCAGCGACATCTGAACCACGTTGAAGACTTTCTTGACGCCGTCGCGCGCGCTGATGATCTCGGTGATGATGTTCGTCACCGCGACGGCGAATACCGCGATCCAGTTAGGCGAGAGGAGCGCCGTGGCCGTGAACGGGATGAACCCGATCGACCCACCGGCGCCGGCCGGCAGCTGATACACCAGCAGCAGCGCGAACACCGACAACCCGGACATCCAGAGTGCAGCGCGAATGGATCCCGCGTCGACCACCGGCGCGACCCAATACACGCAGATGGCAGCCACCACTGCGCCCAACGCCACACCCAACACGTACAGTCGCACCCGGTTCATTCGCACCGCTTGCAAAAAGAGGAACCCCCGTCCCCGGGTCCTACCACCAGTGTGCGGTGTCAGACGCAACGACCGCATACATCGACGTAACGAGCTGGGTCAAGAACGACATTTCGCGTCACCTCCCTTTCGTGAAGTCACACCTGGCACCTGCCAGTTGTGCTGAAGGTCGGCTCCGCTCAACTACATGGCCCTGCCCGCTCAGCTTCGCTCAGCCGAGGATCGGGGGTTGTCAGTCGTTAGTTTCGATCGTGTTTGCGAACGGTTGAGAGTCGAACAGCAGGAATGAAGCACCACCGACAGCCGTCCCTACCACCGACGATGCTACATCGCAGGCGCCCGGGATCGGCCAGGCCCTGCGATTACACGCCTCACCGCTCCCGCCCGATCCACCGATTGGTCGCGTCGAGCACCGCCAGCACACTCGCCGTTTCCGGGCTCTCCTTGATCTCGCAACTACCCGTGAGCAGCATGCCGTCGCGCCCAACGCGAACCGTGATCCCGACGAAAACAAACTCGCGCTCGAAGGCGTCGATCAACCGGCAACCATCCAGCGTCAACGCATGCGTGTCGCCTTCCGCCTGGCTGATCGCGACGACGGCGGCTCGCGCGGCCAACTCGGCCCGCGAGCGCTCGGATTCCGAGCCTTCAGATTCTCCAATGTAGGACTGCTCCGCCTTGCGCAGCGTCACTCGACACGTGACGCCGCGACTCCGCGACCGCCGAACCTCGACGTCCTCGAAGTAAAACCGCCGCCGTACGGCTGCTGCAGCGGCTTCCACCGCTGCGCGCTCCGAAAGACCCTTCGCCTCCACCGGCTTCGGCGGATCCACCGTCGTCGCAACGGAGATCTTGCGGTGATCCACTCGCATGCCGAGGTGCGCGAGCAACGCGCTCTCCACGTTGCGCACCGTCTGCTTCGGATTCACCTCGGCGCTCGTGAGGAGATGCACCTCGCTCACCGCGCCGCTCTCGCTCGCCACGATGCGCGCAGCCAATACGCCCGGTAGCGTGACCAGCAACTCCTCCGCGCGCCGCAGCGGCAAGACACTGCCGGCGATCGGTGACACGGGCTGCGACGACGGAGTCGGCGCGTTGAGCGGCACAGACACGAGTACCTGACTTGGCGAGCGCGGGAGAAAAAGTGCGGCGGGTTCGAACGGGGACCAACACAATCGCCGTCACTCCGACCGGGCGGGGAGGATACGGCGTTTCACGTCGAAATTGTGGTGAGACAATATTCCAACAACGGTGCCTAAATGCAAGCGACAGTTACGCTACGGATACTCCGGCAGGTTATACTCCTTTAACTTTCGATAAAGCGTGCGCTCGCCGATGCCCAACATGTCTGCGGCTTTTCTTCGGTTACCGCGCGTCTCGCGCAACGCGAGCTCGATCGCCGCTCGTTCGATGTCCGCCATGCTCATGCCGGGCCGGATGCTGACCTCGTTAGGCGCGGCCGGTTGATCCTTCGGCTCGATCGCTGCCACCGGCGGCGTGCTGGCGACGACCTCACCCACCAGCACGTCCCGCGACGGCCCGCTTCCCAATGCAGAGCCGACGCGATCCTCTCCCACGCGGCGCCGCAGCTCTTCCCCCTGGAGCTTGAGCTCCACCAGACTCCGGATGATGAACTCCAACTCGCGGCCGCCCATCGCCGGCTCGTCGATGCGCCCCGATCCGGTCGCGGGACGCCCAACCGGAACCGGCAGAAAACGCGCTGCCCCATCCCGGATCTCGCGCGGAATGTCCTCGGCCGTGATTTCGTGTCCCGGCGACAGCACCACCATGCTTTCGACGAGATTGCGGAGCTGGCGGATGTTTCCCGGCCACGAGTACTCGACTAACCGCTGCATCGCCTCCGCCGAGATGCCCGGGACCGGCCGGTCGTGTTGGGCGGCGAACTCCTGTACGAACTGACGGACGAGGAGCGGAATGTCCTCACGCCGCTCTCGCAGCGGTGGCAGGTAGATGTTGAGAACGTTGAGCCGGTAGTACAGATCGGCGCGAAACTCGCCCGCTTCGACGTGCTCCCGCAGTGGGCGGTTGGTCGCCGCCAGCACGCGCACATCCACCCGGAACGGCTGCGTCCCGCCCACGCGCGTCACCTCTCGCTGCTCGAGTACGCGCAACAACTTCACTTGCGTCGACAGCGGCGCTTCGCCGACCTCGTCGAGAAACAGCGTGCCGCCGTTCGCCAGCTCGAATCGGCCTAACCGCCGCTCCGCGGCGCCGGTGAACGATCCCTTCTCGTGTCCGAACAGCTCGCTGTCCATCAGCGTTTCCGGCAGCGCGCCGATGTTCACCGCAATGAACGGCTTGCCGCGCCGCGGACTCAGTCGGTGAACGGCACGCGCGACCAACTCTTTGCCGGTCCCGCTCTCGCCTTCAATCAGCACCGTGCTCGACACCGGCGCCATCTGCTCGATCTTGACCATCACCTCGCGAATGCCTTCGCTCTCGCCGATGAGACCCGTGTCGAGCGACAGCCGCCGCCGGTCGAGAATGCGCCGAATCCCGGCGAACACTTCGTCGAGATCGACCGGCTTCGCGTAGACCTCCACGTAGCCGATCGCCCGCAGCCGGTCGTGAACGGTCGGGTCGTTCAGATCGGCCAGCCCGACCACCGCGGCGCCATCCCACTGCTGCCGCTTGACCAACTGAATGTTCGCGACGTCGGTCAACGCCCCGGTGAGCACAATCACGTCGGGCTTTTCCCGCCGAATCGCGCTCGGGACATCGTCCATGGGAGACACGAGCGCCGTTTGGTAGCCCGCCGCCTCGAGCAGCGCGTTCAGCCGCACGGCAGGCTCGACGTCCGCCAACGTCAGCAGCACGTTCATGCCGCCGACCCGCCGCTCGGGGTGTGATGCTCTCTCACCGTCCCGCGTAGAATGTCCACGGCGTGGTCGATGATCGCGTCGAGA
>DASYXE010000337.1:0-6442 GCA_035935375.1 Gemmatimonadaceae bacterium
CCGCCGTTCGCCTAAGAGAGCTCGAGCGGAAACCGGAATCGTGGTTCGAGGAAGGGACGACGTTCTTCGACGCCCAACGCTCGCGCGCCTGGGTCCTCACGCGCCGCCTCACGCACTCGTCGCACCACCGCGGACAGCTCACCGTGTATCTGCGCCTGTGGGGGCGACCACTCTACTCGACGTACGGACCGAGCGCCGACACCGGCGGCCTGTTCCAGAACAATGCCGCGGTGATCTATCGCTACCGTACGATCGGCCACTTGCTGCACGCAGAGGCAGCAGGCGGCGAATTTCCGGCGCTACCGGGACCGGGTCCGCACGCGCCGACGGAACGGCCGGATAGTTAGCACGCCCGCGCTCGTCGCGCGGTACCGGTCTTGCTGGCCTGCCTCGGTAATCGACTCGAGCGGAGGCACCGGTGGCGACGATCTGGAAAGGCACCTTGAGCATTGGGTTGGTGACCGTACCGGTCGAGCTCAAACGCGCGATCCGAGACGACGAGCGCATCCATTTTCACATGCTGCACGACAAGGACATGGCGCCGATCCGGTTCGTGCGCGTCTGCACGGCCGATGGCGCCGAGGTGCCGTGGGACGACGTGGTCAAGGGCTACGAGTACCGCAAGGGCAAGTACGTCGCGGTCACCAATGAAGAATTCAAGACGGCGGCGCTGTCTGCCTCATCCACCGTGGCATTGCGGGAGTTCGTCCCGGCATCGTCGATCGATACGCGCTACTTCGAGACGCCCTATTTCCTGATCCCGGGCAAGGGCGGAGAGATGGCCTACGCCGTGATGCGCGAGGCACTCAAGAAGACCGACACCGTTGGGTTAGGCACGATCGTGATCCACCAGCGCGAGCACGTCGCGGGACTCAGGGCGGTGGGCAATGCGCTCCTGCTCGAGCTCATGCGCTTCGCCGACGAGCTGGTCGACGAGAGCGACTACACGTTTCCGTCGACGAAGGAAGTGCACGCGCCCGAGCTGAACATGGCGCAGCAGTTGATCGACGGACTCAAAGCCGAGTTTCAGCCGGAGCAATACCGCGATCAATACCACGCCAACCTGATGAAGATCATCAAGGCGAAGATGAAGGGCACGCACGCGATGCTCGAAGAGCCCGAGTCTCCGAAGGGTGACGCCAAGGTGATCGACCTCATGGAGCGTCTCCAGCAGAGCCTCGCCGGCAGCGGAAAGCGCGGAAAGACGCGCGCCGCGCGAACGCACACGACCGGCACGCACCGCAAGCGTGCGAGCCGGCGCCGTACCGCGCGCTCCGCCTGACGATGGCGACGACGCGGTCGGGCACCCGCAAGCGGCGCGCGAGCCCCAACAGGGCGACGGCCGCGCGTGCGTCGGGCGCCAAGCTCCGGACGTATCGCGAGAAACGCGACTTCAGCGCCACGCCCGAGCCGTCAGGCGGCGGGTCGCGTTCCGCCGGCGGCCGACACGCGCTGCGCTTCGTCATCCAGAAGCACGCGGCGAGCCGCCTCCATTTCGATTTTCGTCTCGAGCTCGACGGCGTGATGAAGAGTTGGGCCGTGCCCAAGGGGCCGAGTCTCGACCCGTCGGTGAAACGCCTCGCGATGCAGGTGGAGGACCATCCGATCGAGTACAACGCCTTCGAGGGCACCATCCCGCGGGGCGAATACGGCGGCGGCACGGTGATGATCTGGGACCGCGGGACGTATACCAGCGACCCGCCTACGCCTAACGCAGAAGACGTCCTGCGGCGCTCCTATGCCACCGGCGACCTCAAGTTCGAGCTCGACGGCGAGCGCCTGCACGGCTCGTGGGTGCTCGTGCGCACGAAGCGCGGTGCGCCCGACAAACCCCAGTGGCTGCTCATCAAACATCGCGACGAGGCCGCCAAGCCCGGCCGAGACATCGTTGCCGACGTCGTGACGTCGGCCGCCAGCGGACGCACGATGGACGAGATCGCGGAGGGCAAGCGTCCGAAGCCGGGCCGCAAGAGTAGCGCGCGCAACAAGAGTCCGGAGACGCCCGCGCGCGCGGTGTGGCACAGCTCGCGCACCGCCCGGGGCGACGTGCCTTCGCTCGAGCCGATGCTCGCGCGCGTCGGCAGCGACGTGCCGCCGGACGATGGCTGGACGTTCGAGCCCAAGTATGACGGCATCCGCGTGCTCGCGTACGCCACCGCGGACCAGGTGCGCCTCATGACCCGCAACGATCTGGACAAGAGCAAGCAGTTTCCCGAGATCGTAGACGCGCTCGAGGGCCTCGCCGTTCGCGCCCGGCGTCCGCTCGTGCTCGACGGTGAGATCGTCGCGCTCGAGCGCGGCAAGCCGGGGCGATTCCAGGGGCTCCAGTCGCGCGTACACGTGCAAGGCGACGCCGAGATCGCGCGATTGGTGGATGAGGCGCCGGCGGCGCTGATGGTGTTCGACCTCTTGCTCGACGGCGATGACGTGCTCGTGGACGAGCCGTGGGCGGAGCGCCGTAAAGCGCTCGAGCTGCGCCTGCGCAACCGTACCGGCACCCACCTTCGGTTAGGCGACTCGGCGCCGGGCGGCGCGCGCGAGATGCTCCGTAAGGCGCGTACGGCCGGATGGGAAGGCGTCATGGCCAAGCGCACGGACGCGCCGTACGCGTTGGGCCAACGGTCCAACGCCTGGCTCAAGCTCAAGCTGGAGCGCCGGCAGGAGTTCGTCGTGGGCGGGTACACGGAGCCACGCAAATCGCGCCAGCATTTTGGCGCGCTGCTCGTGGGGTACTACGACGGCGACCGCCTGGTATACGCCGGCCACGTCGGCGGCGGCTTCGACCACGAATCGCTGCGCGAGGTGCACGCGCAGCTCGTCAAGTTGGGCCGAAAGACGTCGCCCTTCGCGAACCCGCCCAAGCCCGACGAACCCGCGCATTGGGTACGACCGACCCTCGTCGTGGAGGTGAAGTTCAACGAGTGGACGGCCGACGGAATGCTGCGGCAGCCCGTGTTCGTCGGCACGCGTGACGACAAGGCCGCGGGCACGGTGACGCGTGAACCGACGCCGGCCGGGGCAGCGTGAGGACGAGGGAAGCGCTCGCTAGCGGGCGACAGCGAGCGCTTCCCCATTCCCCTGCGTGCAACCTAGATTTCGTGTTATTCCCACACTCCCCCATGGACGACAAGAAAATCCTCGCGCTCGCTAGGAAGAACGCCGCGAAATCGATCGCGCAGAGCAAGCCGCGCAACAAGGCATACGACGCGACCATCGACGCGACGCGGCCGGTGACGCCCGACGACAGCGAAGCCGAGCGCATCTTCAAGGAGATGAAGCGCCGCGAGTTCTGAGCTCGCGCGCTCCGCACCGTTGTCTTCCGACCTGCTCGTGCTGGTGCACGGGCTCAAGCGCACACGCGCGTCCATGTGGCCCGCGGCGCTCGTGGCGCGCCGCCGCGGCTATGCCGTGCTCAATTGGGGATATCCCTCGGCGCAGCGCGGCATCCTCGGCCACGCCGACGCCCTCCGCCGCGACCTCGACGCCCTGCCGCCGTTAGGCGACGGGCGCATCCATTTCCTCACCCATTCGTTGGGCGGCATCATCGTCCGCGCGCTCATCGCGTTGGGCCCGCCGCCCAACGTGGGGCGGGTGGTCATGCTGGGCCCGCCCAACGCCGGGAACGAGATCGCGCAGCACCTGCGCCATACGCGGCTCTTCCGCCGCGTGATGGGCCCGTCCGGCCTGGAGCTGGGCACGGGCGCCGAGAGCATCCCGCGCCGGTTGCAGGACGCCACCTTCGAGCTCGGCGTCATCGCCGGGATGCGGCGCCGCCCCGCCCTGTTCGGCCGGTGGATCGGAAAGCCTAACGACGGCCTGGTGTCGGTGAGCGCCACGCGGCTCGTCGGCATGCGCGACCACATCATCGTGTACGGCGGCCACGCCCTCCTCCCGTGGAATCCGCGGGCGCTCTCACAGGCGTTCACATTTCTGTCCACGGGTCGCTTCGCGCGCGAGGGCGAGGCCTGAGGCACTGGCCGCCAGCCTGGGCGGGTTCTCGCGAACCCGCCCGCCAATCGCATGGTCAGGCCTGCTGGCCCGCGTAGGTCACATCCAGCACCGCGCCTGTCTTCGCATCCACGTTGACTTTCTCGACGAATGATTTGTTCGCCACGTTCACGTCGAACGTGTACACCTTGTCGCCGTTGCGCGTACCGCCATCGCTCTCCGACTTGACCGTCCCGCCCCCGCACGCCTTGATCGCGATGGCCTTGGCCTGCGACTGATCGACCGGCCGCGTGAATCCGCTCAGCGCGACGACCGCGCCCGCGCTCACCATGAGCGCCGCAAGAATCGAGACGATCGTGTGGCCTTTCATGATCCTATCCGTCCCCGCGCGCACACCGCGTCACCGCCGCGGGACAGATCGTTGGATTCGAGTCGACGCGCCGTGAGCGCATGGTGCACTCGTGATGGTGCCGTTCCCGCGACTCTCGGGCTCCTGCCGTTGGTGGGGAAGCCGGTCATCGGCGCTGCGAGAACCATGCCCCTGCCCGCAAATATATTGATATCCAATATATTTTCGGGTGGGCCGCGTCGCGATCCAGGCCCTCGCAGACCGCGTCTGAGGTTCTGATAGGACTCAGGGAATGGGGAAGCGCTCGCTGTCGAGCGCTTCCCCATTCCCTGACTGCTATACGCACAGATCGATCAACGCCTTGATCGACGACGCATCGGCCGTTCGAGCTGGACGCACGTGCATGCCGTACTCTCCGTCAATGCCGGTGATGTTCGATGATGGCGCCGGTGCCCGCCGCCGCGTAGATCTTGCGCGCACCGCGCCCACGGTGTCTGCTATCTGGCTGTTGCGTGGTTCCCGTCCGTCACCGTCTGCCCGAGCAACCATGGTTTCGCGCTTCCGTTCACTGCTCTGCACTTCGCTGGTGCTCGCGTGCGCCCCATCCGTCGCGAGCGCCCAACAATTCGACTCATCGACGTTCGCCGGTCTGCACTGGCGCATGATCGGCCCGTACCGAGGCGGTCGCACCGTCGCATCGACGGGCGTGCGCGGACAACCGAACCTGTTCTACGTTGCCGCCACCGACGGCGGCGTGTGGAAGAGCACCGACTACGGCCGCGTGTGGACGCCGATCTTCGATCAGGAACCGACCGGCTCGATCGGCGCGCTCGCGATCGCGCCGTCCGACGCGAACATCATTTATGTTGGCAGCGGCGAAGGCTTGCAGCGTCCCGATCTCTCGATCGGCGACGGTCTCTACAAGTCCACCGACGCCGGCCACACGTGGACCCACCTGTCCGGCCTCCGCGACGGACAGCAAACCGCGGCGATTCTCGTCGACCCGCACGACCCCAACCGGCTCTTCGTCGCCGTCCTCGGCCACCCGTACGGGCCTAACGCAGAGCGCGGAGTGTATCGCTCCACCGACGGCGGAACGACGTTCGAGAAAGTGCTCTTTCACGACGAGAACACGGGCGCCGTGGCGCTCGCGTTCGACCCGGCCAATTCACAGGTGATCTACGCGGTGCTCTGGGCTGCGCGACAAGGCCCCTGGGAATACGACAACGCGTACGCTGGATCCGGAAGCGGATTGTACAAGTCGATCGACGGCGGCGCCACCTGGAAGCAGCTCACCAACGGACTCCCGACGCCCGCGCAGGGACTCGGCCGCATCGGCATCGCCGTCGCGCCGAGCAACGGGCAGCGGCTCTATGCGATGGTGCAGGCTCCGCAGAAACTGGGCGGCGTGTATCGCTCCGACGACGCCGGCGAGACGTGGACGCGCACCAACAGCGAAGAGCGCGTGTACGGACGTGGCGACGACTTCGCCGAGGTGCAGGTCGATCCGACTAACGCGGACGAGATCTACGTCGCCAACACGTCGACATACCGATCGACCGATGGAGGCCACACGTTCACGGCAATCAAAGGCGCGCCGGGCGGCGACGACTATCACCGCATCTGGATCAACCCCGACAACCCGAAAATCATCCTCATCGGCAGCGACCAGGGTGCGACGATCACCGTGAACGGCGGCGAGACCTGGAGCTCGTGGTACAATCAGCCGACCGGGCAGATGTTCCACGTCGCCGCCGACAATCGATTTCCGTATCGCGTCTACGGCGGACAACAAGAGAGCGGATCGGCCGGCGTCTCGAGCCGCGGCAACGACGGCGAGATCACGTTCCGCGATTGGCATCCGGTTGGCGTCGAAGAATACGGGTACGCCGTCCCCGATCCGCTGCATCCGGGCATCATTTACGGCGGAAAAGTGTCGCGATACGACGAGACCACCGGACAAGTGCAGGATGTGGGACCCGTGGTGCTCCGCAGCGGCGCATATCGCTTCGATCGTACCGCGCCGATCATCTTCTCGCCCGTCGATCCGCACGTGTTGTTCTTCGCGGCGCAGGTGTTGTTCAAGACGACTAACGGAGGCCAAAGCTGGACCACCATCAGCCCGGACCTGACACGCCCCGACCC
>DASYXE010000338.1:0-18840 GCA_035935375.1 Gemmatimonadaceae bacterium
CGCCGTGCGTTCGAGTCGTCGCCGGCCGGCGATCGGCGCGCGATCGTGATGCACCACAATCCCCTCAAGGGACAATTGTCGCGGCGCTACGGCCTGGCCCACCGGCGCCGAGCGTTAGGCGCGTTCGAAGCGTTGGGCGTCGACCTCGTGATGTGCGGGCACGACCACCAGGAGGCCGTCCACTTCGTGGAGCATTCGAGTGGCGGGACCGTGGTCTCGACCGCGGGGACGGTGTCCGACAGGTCCCGCGGCGGCCGGCCGTCGTCCCTCAATGTGATCGCGCTCGATCCGGGCCGGATCGAGGTGCACACGCTCATCTGGTCCGCGCGCGACGGCGCATTCGTCGACGGGCCAACGGAAGCGTTCGAGCGGTGATCAGCCGCCTGCTGCGCGGCGCAGCGTCCCAATTGGAGCTGGCGTTCGACGTTGCGCCGCACGACGGCGCGTCCCTGTTGCGCCGACTACGCGCGCTTGGCTTGGATCGGCGCATCGTGCGGTGTGCGCTCACGAAGAATCGAAGCGTGATGGTGAGCGTTGGCGGCGGCACGTTGCGCGTCCATGAGGCGTATCTGGGGGCGCCGCCGCACGTCTGGCGCGCGATCGTGGCCTTTGTGGGCGGCCGAACGCGGCGCGCGAGGCGCGAGGCAGAGCGGATGATCCTCCAGCACGCGCCGCGTGACGAAGGGACACGCCGCCCTCCGCGGCGGGCGCGTCCGCGACGCGAAGACGCCGTGCTGCTCGCCGAGCTCGCGAAGGCCCACGAGCAGTACAACCAGCGTTACTTCGGGGGATCACTGCGACCGGTGGACATTGCCGTGTCACGCCGCATGCGGAGTCGGTTGGGGCAGTACACGGTGGCCACTGACGGCGTAGCACCCGAAATCGCGATCAGCCGCTCGCACATTCGGCGCGAGCCATGGACGGAAGTGCTGCACACCTTGCTGCACGAGATGGTGCATCAATGGCAGGCCGAGGGAGGGCTGCCGCTCGATCACGGGCGCGCCTTCCGCGAAAAGGCACGCGAACTAGGCATCGAGCCGCGGGCGCGGCGATCAATGGAACGTGCCTGGGAGGACGACGTGCGCGCGGCGATCTGATACCGAAGTCTCAGCGGACCGAGTAGTTTTCGCGCCATGACAGACTTCTATGCCATCGACAGCGCGCTCTCCGAAGAAGAGCGCGCCGTGCGCGACAGCGTGCACCGCTTCGTGGACGAGCGCGTGCTGCCGATCATCGGTGACTGTTATGTAGAGGGGCGGTTTCCCCGGGACCTGGTTCCAGAGCTGGCGTCACTCGGCGTGTTCGGTGCGAACTTGCCGGAGGAGTACGGCTGCGCGGGGCTCAATAACGTATCGTACGGGTTGATCATGCAGGAGCTGGAGCGAGGCGACTCCGGCGTGCGGTCGTTCGCGTCGGTGCAGGGCGCGCTGGTGATGTATCCGATTTTCGCGTTCGGGAGCGACGAGCAGAAGCGTGTCTACCTGCCGAAGATGGCGAGCGGCGAGATCATCGGGTGCTTCGGCCTAACGGAACCGGACTACGGGTCGAACCCGGCGGGCATGATCACGATGGCGCGGCAGCAGTCGGACGGGAGTTGGGTGTTGAACGGCGCGAAAATGTGGATCACCAACGGGTCCACAGCGCAGGTGGCGGTGGTGTGGGCGAAGACGAACGGCGACAAGGACGAGCGCTCGATCAAGGGCTTCGTGGTGCCGACGAACACGCCCGGGTTCTCGGCGCGCGACCAGAAGGGCAAGCTGTCGTTGCGGGCGTCGGACACGAGCGAGCTGGTGCTGCAGGATGTGCACGTGCCGGCCGACGCGATTCTTCCAAAGAGCGGGGGACTCAAGAGCCCGCTCATGTGTCTGACGCAGGCGCGCTACGGCATCGCGTGGGGCAGCGTCGGCGCGGCGATGGCGTGCTTCGAGGAAGCGGCGTCGTACGCGTGCAACCGCGTGATGTTCGGCAAGCCGATCGGGGCGTTTCAACTGCAGCAGGCGCGGTTGGCCGAGATGTTGACGGAGATCGTGAAGGGCCAGCTGTTGACGCTGCACCTGGGCCGGCTCAAGGACGCCGGGACGATGACGCCACAGCAGGTTTCGTTGGCGAAGCGGAACAACGTCAGCATGGCGACGGACATTGCGCGCGAGGCGCGCCGGTTGTTGGGCGCGAATGGAATACTGGCCGAGTACGCCTCGATGCGCCACATGGCGAACCTGGAGAGCGTGTACACGTACGAGGGAACGCACGATGTGCACACGCTGGTGTTAGGCCAAGCGATCACGGGCCTCAACGCGTTCCAGTGAGCGCCCACGCGGCGTGCCGTGAAGCGGGTAGGGCCGCCGTATTTTTGTCGGACTCAAACTCAAGGGAGCACGCGCGGTGAAGATGGCCGTGTGTATCAAGCGCGCCGCCGATATGGAAACGCGCTTCAAGATCGCGGCGAACGGGACCTCCGTCGATGAGACGGGCGTGAAGTTCGACATCGCGGATTTCGACGGGTTTGCGGTGGAGGCCGCGCTGCAGCTCAAGGAGAAGGACGGCGCGGGCGAGGTGACGGTGGTCTCGCTGGGACCGGACACGGTCCAGGAGACGCTGCGTAAGGCGTTGAGCATGGGCGCCGACAAGGCAGTGCACCTGAAAGCCGACGCGGTGCCGGCTGATGCGCTGGCCATCGCGCGTGTGCTGGCCGCCGAGCTCAAGGGCGGCGGCTACGATCTCGTGCTGTTCGGCCGGATGGCGATCGACGCGGCGAATCAGAGCGTGGGGCCCATGACCGCGGAATTGTTGGGAGTCCCATGCGTTTCGGCCGCGTCGCAGCTCACGATCGCCAACGGCCGGGGCACCGCGCGCCGGGAGCTCGAGGGGGCGGCGGAGCTGCTCGAGTTTCCGTTGCCGGCGGTGGTGACCATCGATGAAGGCATCGCGCGGCCGCGGTTGCCGTCGCTCAAGGGCATCATGGCGGCCAAAAAGAAGCCGCTCGAGGTGAAGCCGTCGCAGGTGGGTGAATCGCGCGTGAAAATCACCAAGATGGAATTGCCTCCCGAGCGAACCGGCGGACGGATCATTGGCGAAGGTCCAGCTGCCGTGCCCGAGCTCGTGCGGCTGCTGCAGACCGAAGCGAAGGTGCTCTGATGGCAAACGCCTTTGCATTCGTCGAATCGCGCGGCGGGGAACTGCGTCGTGTCGGACTCGAGGCGGTGACGGCGGCTCGCCAATTGGCGGACGGGACCGGCGGTGGTGACGTGCACGCCCTGGTGATCGGCGCGCCGGGCATCGCGACGAAAGCCGAGATGATCGCCGCGCACGGAGCCGACGTGGTCGAAGTGGTGGAGCATCCGGGCTTGGCGCTGTATTCACCCGAGGTGGTGGCGGCAACGGCGGCGGCGCGGATCGGCGCGGGCACCTATCGGGCGGCGTTCTTCAGCGCGTCGGCGCAGGGGCGCGATCTCGCGCCGCGGGTGGCGGCCAAGTTAGGCGTCGCCCTTGGCGCCGACGTCACCGCGTTCGAGACGTCGGGGGACGCGATCGTCGTTCGGCATCCGGTGAACACGGGCAAGGTGATCGCGACGCTGACCATCACCGGCACGCCGGTCTTGGTGTCGCTGCGCCCGGGAGCGGTGACGGCGACGCGTGCGCCACGGACGGCGCGGACGGAGACGATCGCGCCCGCCATGGATCCCGGATCGGCGCGGGTGGTGCCCACGGAGTTGCTGGCGGGCAACACGGCCAAGCTCGATCTGGGCGAGGCGCCGGTGATCGTGAGCGGCGGACGCGGACTTCGCGCGCCGGAGAACTTCAAGCTGGTCGAAGATCTTGCGAGTGCGTTCGGAAACGCAGCGGTCGGCGCGACGCGCGCGGTGACCGACGACGGCTGGCGTCCCCACACCGACCAGATTGGACAGACGGGGCGATTGGTGAGTCCCGATCTCTACGTGGCGTGCGGCATTTCGGGTGCGATCCAGCATCTCGCCGGCATGCGTACGTCCAAGACCATCGTCGCGATCAACAAGGATCGAGAGGCACCAATCTTCAAGATCGCGGATTATGGTGTGGTGGGCGACGTGCTCGAAGTCCTGCCGGTGCTCACCGACGCGGTGCGCAAGGCGAAGCACTCGCATTGATCGCGTGCCGGCCGCGTCGAGAGCGTCCGGCCCTTACCCTCCACTCCGCTCATGACGTCATCCGGTCGACCGCTGCCCATCGTCCCCGGCCAGTACCAGCCGCCCCTGCCGACCGATCGGTTCATTGTGTCGGAGCCGCCCGACGCCGAGGCCGTGCCGATGGACGTGGTGTTCGTGGGCGGCGGACCGGCGGGGCTCGCGGGGGCGATCGAGCTGGCTCGTCTGGCGCGCGCCGACGCCGAGGCGGGTGGGTCGTTAGGCGACGTGCAGATCGGGGTGCTCGAGAAGGCGGGCGCGTTGGGCGAACACTGTCTCTCGGGCGCGGTGGTGAATCCGGTGGCGTTCCGCGCGCTGTTCCCGGGCATGCCGGACAGCGAGTTCCCGTTCCGCGGCACGGTGGCGGGCGAGCGGGTGTATTTCATGACCGGTTCGCGCGCGATCCGTCTTCCGACGCCGCCCACCATGCGCAACCACGGCAACTACGTGGGGTCCATCTGCGAGATGGTGCGATGGTTAGGCGAAAGGGCCGAGGCGGCGGGCGTGAACCTGTTCACGGGATTTCCGGTCGCGTCGCTGTTGGTGGAGGGCGAGCGCGTGATCGGGGTGCGCACGACGCCATCGGGACTGGCGCGCGACGGTACGCCGGGTACGGGGTACACGCCGCCCACCGACCTCACCGCACGGGTGACGGTGCTCGCCGAGGGGACGCGCGGGGCGTTGACGCAGGCGTACTGCGCGTGGCGAGGGATCGGCTCGCCGAACCCGCCGCTGTTTGCGTTAGGCGTGAAGGAGCTGTGGGAGGCGAAGCGCCCCCTCGATGCCGTCGTCCACACGCTCGGCTGGCCGCTGCCCAATGACGTGTTCGGCGGCAGCTTTCTGTATCCGTTAGGCGGCAACCAGATCGCCGTCGGCATCGTGGTCGGGCTGGACTACCCGCAGGCGGGACTCGATGCGCACGAGCTGTTGCAGCGGCTCAAGCTGCACCCCCTGGTTCGGTCGCACCTCGAGGGCGGCGAGATGGTCGAGTGGGGCGCGAAGACCATCCCCGAAGGCGGATACTGGGCGCTGCCGGACCGGCGCTATGGCGACGGCTTGCTCATGACCGGCGATGCCGCGGGCTTCGTGGAAGTCGCGTCGCTCAAGGGCATTCACTATGCGATGCAGTCGGGGATGTTCGCGGCGCGCGCGATCTTCGACGCCCTCAAGAAGCAGGACACATCGGCGGCAGCGCTCGCGCCCTATGACCAGATGGTGAAGGACAGCTACATCACGCGCGACCTCTACGAGCGCCGCAACATGCGGCTCGCATTCCAGCACGCCGGCATTTACAGCGGCGGGATCAAGGCGGCCTTCATGACGATCACGCGGGGCATGTTCCCCGGCGGGCATCTCACGTCGGAGGCGGATGCGGACGTCGCGCGCACGGCCGATCGCGTGCCGCACGTCCAGCCCGACGGCAGGCTCACGTTCTCGAAGGTCGACGCGGTGTTCCGGTCCGGTAACGCGACGCGCGACGACATTCCGTCGCACCTGGTCGTTGGGCAGGACATTCCGCCGGCGGTCGCCGATTTTTACGCGCACCTGTGTCCGGCCGGCGTGTATGAGCGCGACGGCGACCGGCTGGTGGTGAGCCCCGCCAACTGCGTGGACTGCAAGGCGACCGATGATGTGGGCCCGCGGTGGACGCCCCGCGAGGGCGGCAGCGGCGCCAAGTATCGCAGCATGTGAGCCGGCACCGCGCCCGAGGCACGAGGCCTAACGACTGACCGGCCGCCGTAGCTCGAGCAGCCGGATGCGATGTGTGACCGCGCCGTCGCGCAGCTCGCGAACGGGCATCGCCGCGAGCTCGAGACCCAGCTCCTCGCATGCGCGCACGAACACTTCGGCGGCGACGCGCCCCGGATCGGCCACGGTCGCGACGCCGGCTGCTCCCAATGTTCGATCGAGCGCGCTCGCGACCAACGGACCGTACGCGCGCTCGTAGAGCACGTCGGCCGCGACCACGCGGTCGAACGTTCCGAGGTCGTCCGGGAGATCGCGCCAGTCGACGAGACGTGTGACGGGCGCGCGCCCAACGGAATGGAGCGCGTTGGTCCGGGTGAAGGCGAGCGCGTCCTCGTAATAATCGGTGGCCGTGACATCGTAACCGGCGACAAGCGCGGCGATCGTCGTCAGTCCCAGGCCGCAGCCGAGCTCGAGACACGATTGCCCGGCGCCCGATTCTCGCGCGATCAGGTCGGACAGCACGCGCGCGGCCGGCCAGAGGTCGGCCCAGTACGGCAGCCGCTCGTCGCGCGAGAAATCTTCCTCGTCGATGAGTGCGTCGGCGGAGTGCGGCTTGCGGAGGGCCACGCGCCGCCCGGCAACATCGACGTCCTGTGTGACGCAGACGTGACGGCGCTCGATGTCATCCTCGGCGCCTGGGGTCACAGCGCGAACGCGGGGCTCATCTGCGCGTCCTCACCCAGGAGCAGCGCATGGACGGATGCACCGGCCTCGACGTGCGGGCGGTCCTCGGGGATAATGAGCAGCGCGTTGGCGCGCGCCATCGACGTGAGCACGCCGGAGCCTTGTGGTCCGGTGAGGCGCGCGGTCATTGCGCCGTCGGGTGCGACGGTGACGATGCCGCGCATGAAGTGCGTGAGCTTGGCGGCGATCGCCACCGGTTCCTCGAGCGTGACCGTGACCGGCCGGCGGTGGATGCGCGTGTGGCCGAGCATCTTGAGCAACAGGGGCCGCACGAAGAGCTCGAACGTGACCATCGTCGAGACCGGGTTGCCGGGCAGGCCGATCCACGGCCGGTTGCCGAGCCAACCGAAGCCGAGGGGCGCGCCGGGGCGCATCCGCACCTTCCACACGGTCATCTCGACGCCTAACTCGGTAAGCACGTCGCGCACGTAGTCGAACGCGCCGGCGGAGATGCCCGCCGACGTGATCAGGAGGTCGGAGCCGGTGCTGCCGGCGATGCGGTCGCGCAGCTCGCCGGGGTCGTCGCGCGCCAGGCCCAGGTTCATCGGCTCGGCGCCGGCGGATCGGATCATCGCGTGGAGCGTGTAGCTGTTGGATGAAAGCACCTTCCGGCCCGCGACGGCTTCCGGCAGGCCGTCGAGATCGACGATCTCATCGCCCGATCCGAAGAACGCGACGCGCGGTCGGCGGTACACGTCTACGGTGGCGGCGCCGATCGACGCCAGCACGCCCACCTGCGCGGGTCCGATTGGCTGGCCGCGCTCGAACACCGTGCTGCCGGCCGTGATGTCCTCGCCGCGGCGCCTGACGTTGCGGCCCGCGTCACGCGCATCGCGGACCGCGACCTGCGCTGTGCCGCCATCGGTGTCCTCGATGCGCACGACGCCGTCCGCGCCCTCGGGGATCGGCGCGCCGGTCATGATGCGCGTAGCGGTGCCGCTCTCCACGCGATGCGACGGGAAGGCGCCGGCGGCGACAGTCTCGAGGACGCGCAGCGACACCGGCGCATCGGCCCGGGCGTCGCGGACGTCATCGGCGCGCACCGCGTAGCCATCCATGGCCGAGTTGTCCCAGGCCGGCAGGGTGAGCGGCGACCGCACCGGCCCCGCCAGTACCCGGCCTAACGAGTCGAGGAGCGCGACGCGCTCGGCGCCCAACGTGGCGATGTCGGCGACGATGCGCGCGGCGGCCTCGGCGACGGACAGCATGCTAGGGCGTGCCTGCGCCGCTGAGGTGCATCGACGCGAGCTCGACGGCGATCGCATCCTGCACGCGTTCGATGTCCCGCACCGACGTCGTCCAGTTGTTGCACAGCGCGCTGAAGATGAGCATGTGTCCGTCGGCCGTGGTCGCGTAGCCGCTGAGCGATCGCGCATTGGCGACGAAGCCGGTTTTGGCGTGCACGTTGCCTTGTGCCGGCGTGTCGCGCATGCGGTTGCCGATCGTTCCATCCACTCCCGCGATGGGCAATGCGTCGTAGAACGCGTTGAACGCGGTGTCCTTGCGAATGCTGGCCAGCACGCGCACGAGCGTTTCCGGCGTGAGATAGTCGTAGCGCGACAATCCGCTGCCATCGCGCTGCACGAATCCATCCGGCTGCACGTTCCAGGCGAGCAGTTGGCGCCGCACCACGGCGATGCCGCTGTCGGCCGTACCGGATCCGGCCTTCTCGAGGCCTAGCGTGCGCAACAGGATTTCGGCGATCTGGTTTTGCGACGGCTTGGCCATCGCCCGAAGGACATCACGCAACGGCGGCGACAGATACGCAAACAGGGTATCGGACACGGGCGCCGTCGCGCGCGCTCCGTGGCCGCACCCGCCTAACCGCTTGCGCTCCTTCACGTCCTTGAGCGCCACGCCGCGCTCGATGAGCGCGCCGCGGAGCGCCTCGAGGTACGCGGTGGTCTGATCGGGATAGACGACGTCCATCGTGTCGACCGCGTCGGGCGCGATCCAACCGGCGAGCGTCAGCGATCCCGTCAGCGTGTCGAGCGACGTGTGCAGCTCGCCTTGCAGGCGCGTGAACCGGCGGCGTCCGCCGCTGCCCGCGGCGAGCGATTCGGGCGGAAACTCGGTCATCGCCTGGACGTGCACCGTCGGATATCGCGACGTCGGCAACACCGCGATGCTCACCTTACCGCCAGGTTTGCGGGCGCCGTGGATGACGATGCGCGCCGCGCCTTCATTGAAGAACAGCTCATCGACACCCGCGCTGTACGATGCGTCGAGGTCGTCCCACGACCAACCGTAGCCCAACGTTGGGCCGGGGAAGGCATCGAACCCGTTGAGCACCTGACCGACCACGCGGGTGATGTGGTGCGCGCGGAGCGAGTCGGCGATGTCGCGCATGGCGGACAGCGCGTCGCCGCGCATCGCGTCGCTCTCGCTCGGATCGCCGCGTCCGTTCACCACGAGGTCCCCGTGCAACGTGCCATCACAGACCGGCCCATCGGCGACGAACGTCGTGCGGAACTGGAAGTTCGGGCCTAACTGAGCCAGGGCCACCGAGCCCGTGATCACCTTCATGTTCGACGCGGGCATGAACAGCTTGCCCGCGTTGTGCGAGTAGAGTGTGTCGCCGCGATCCGGATCGACGATGAGGACACCCCAGTTCGCGTTGCGGAACACGGAATCCGCGATGAGCGAATCGATATGCGTGCGCAGCAGCGCGATCGGCGACGGCGGCGCCGCGCTCGTGGCCATCTGCGACGTGGGCAGCGCGGCCGGCGCCGGATTCGGACGGGATCCGCCCGAGGCGCACCCGAGAGCCAGAAGACCCGCGGCCATCGCGGGCATGCGACGCACCTTCATCGAGCATCACTCCTGCGCCGCATCACGCGGCGCTCAACGAGATCGGCCACCGCCTCCAACCATTCAGGCGTGGTGAAAGAGACTTGTTGGACGTTTGGGGTGTCGAGTGGCGCATCCGTGACGATGGCGATGTACTTGGAGGCTTGCGGGGATGCAGGATCGTACAGCGGCGCGCGCTCAGCTTGGGCCGCGGCCGTGCGAAACACTTCGATCTTCGGCAACGCAGATTGCTTAAATCCTTCGCACAACACAATGTCGGCGTCGGCCATGTAGCGGCGCGCGATGTCTTCCGGGTCTAACTCAACGCTCCATCGCTCGATCAGGGCGAACTTGTCGGGCGCGGACATCGCGACTTTCTCGGCGTGTCCTTCGTGGTAGTGGCGGTACGTATCGGTCGTTTCGGGGTCGATGTCGAAGGTATGCGAGCCGTGCTTGATGGTCATCACGCGATAGCCGCGACGATGCAGCTCGGCGGCGAGGCGAACGGTGAGGGTCGTCTTACCGTGGTGTTTGCGTCCGATGATCGCCACCATTGGCGGCGTCGTCGATGCGTGCGGCATGTCGCTCCGCGAGCACGAGCTCGTCCGGGGAGTTCACGTTCAGGAACATCAGTGCGGGATCGCCGAAGCGCCGGACCTGGTCGTCAGGCAGACGCGCCACGCGTACCTCGTCGAAGAATCCGACGACGCGGCGGTCGCCGGCGTCGAGGTGACGCTCGATGGGTCCCAAGCACGCTGGATCATAATACGCGCACAGCGGCTCGACACCACGCACCGACGCGCTTTCCGGCACCGCGACATCTGCGCCGCGGCCGAGCGCGCGCAGAGCGACGAGCAAGGCGGCGGGAACGAACGGCATGTCCCACGCGACGACGAGCACCGGTTGCCCGGCGCGGGCGAGCGCGGCGTGGATGCCGCCGAGACTGCCGTTTCCGGGACGCAGATCGGCGGTGACGCGCACGCCGGGCAGCCACGACACGGCGTCGGCATCGTTGGCGACGAGCAGCAGGTCATCGGCGGCGGCGATGAGCGCCTGTGCGACGCGGTCGATGATGCGCTGTCCACGGACGCGCGCGAGCCCTTTCGGCGCGCCGCCGTACCGTCGCGCTTCTCCGCCGGCCAGGACGACGCCGGTGCAGCTGCCGGCGCGCATCTCCTGCCTAACGCGCCTCGACCGTCGCCGACAGGCTGTCGTCCTCGGCGACATCGACGCGCAGGAGCTCGACGCCGGCGGGCAGCCGCGGCTCGATGCGCTCGAAGATGAACCGCGCAATATTCTCGCCGGTCGGCACCAGGCGTCCGTCGGCGAATTCGGGCACGTCGAGATTGATGTTGCGGTGGTCGAAGCGAGATGTGATTTCGTCGTCCAGGATGCGATCGAGGGCGCCCAGGTCCACGATCATCCCGGTGATCTCATCGATCACGCCGCGGACGGTGACGGTGCAGGTGTAGTCGTGCCCGTGGAAATTCGGATTGGCGCACGGGCCGAACACGGCCCGGTTGCGGTCATCGCTCCAGTCGGGTCGCCGGTAGCGGTGCGCCGCGGCGAACTCCACGCGACGGCTGAGCTGGGCCCTGGAATCGGGCATGTGCGACCGGCGCCGCTCAGCGGCCGATGAGGTAGGAGATGCCTAACGTAAGCGCGCCGTTGTGGAGCCACTGGTTCTGCGCCGACGATGGCGGCAGCACCGACTTCCCGCCCGGCGGTGTCGAGAAGTACGAATTCGGATACTCTGCCTGATACATGTAGTCGGCGAGCTCGGCGCGCACCGACCAGTTGCCGCCCGGCACGTAGCGAATGCCGCCCCCGAACCTGATGGCAAAGGCGGTCCCGACGCGGAACCCGCCCACATCTTTGTTCGTGCCGGCATCGGAGACGAGTCCGCCTCCGAATCCAAACGTGGGAATCAGGTGATGCCAACTCTTGGCGCCGGTCATGTTGAAGTCGAGTCCGACGTCGCCCACGTAGAGCGGCAACGAGAAAGTTCCCAGGTCGCGCGCCGGGCCGAGCAACCCTGGGGAGATCACATCGCGCTGGGTGAACACGCGCGCCGCGTGCACGGAGAGATCCACGGGGCCGCCTAACTTCAAACCGTAGCGCACGCCCAGCATCGCGCCGCCTTGCGGTCCGACGCCGGCTCGTCCGGTGGCACCGGTGAACCAGCCGCTATAGAGCGTGAATTCCTGTTTGTTGGAAAAATCCTGATACGGGCTGGCGGACGGGGGATATCCGACCTGCGCCGGCGCCGCCGTCGCCAATGCGGCGAGAGCGGCCAACGAGACGAACGCGCAGGTACGCGTCACGGATGAACTCCTGCACGAGAGGTATGCGAGTGCGCTTGCCGCAAGTCGCGCCCGGTCATTTCGGGCGGCGGCTCGAGGCCGAGCATGGTGAGCAGCGTGGGGCCGACGTCGCCTAACGCGCCGCCGCCGCGGAGCGGCCGCTCGCCGTCGGGGTCGATGACGATGAACGGGACCGGGTTCGTGGTGTGCGCCGTGTGCGGCCCGCCGGTCTCGGGATCGATCATCATTTCGCAGTTGCCGTGGTCCGCGGTGACGATCACGCGCGCGCCGACCTCGTCCGCCGTCGCCAGGACTCGGCCGAGGCATGCGTCGACCGTTTCGACAGCGGTGATGGCGGCGGGGATCACGCCCGTGTGACCGACCATGTCACCATTGGCATAATTGCACAGGATGAAATCGTGGTTGCGCGACCGAATGGCGCGGCACAACACATCGGTGACGGGATTGGCGCTCATCTCGGGCGCGAGGTCGTACGTCGCCACCTTCTGGCTCGGCACCAGCTCGCGTATTTCGCCGCGGTACGGCGTCTCGAAGCCGCCGTTGAAGAAGTAGGTCACGTGCGCGTACTTCTCCGTTTCCGCGGTTCGGAATTGGGTGCGCCCATGCTCGGCTAGTACCTCGGCAACGATTTGCGAGAGGACGAGGGGAGGGAACGCGACCGGGATCGTGAACGTCTCGTCATACATCGTCATCGAGGCGGCGTTCACCTTTGGCCGGCTGTCGATCTCGAACGCATCGAAATCCGGATTCGTGACCGCTCGAACGAGTTGCCGCATCCGGTCAGCCCGGTAGTTGAAGAAGATCACGCCATCGCCGTCCCGCATCGGCGCGACTGGTTTGCCGTGTTTGGCGATCACGACCGGTTTGATGAACTCGTCGCTTTCGCCGCGGTCATAGGCCGCGCGGATGGCCGCCATGGGGTCCTCCGCTTGCGGACCCTGCCCGAGCGCCATGGCGTCGTACCAGAGCTTGGTGCGATCCCAGCGCTTGTCGCGGTCCATACCGTAGTACCGGCCGCCCAACGACGCGACCACGGCTTTACGCGACGCGTGCGTGAGCGTCTCCTCCATGTAGCGCAGCGCGGAGCGGGGCATCGTGTCGCGGCCATCGAGTAGCGCATGGATGGCCACGCGGGGCACTTCGAGCTTGGAGGCGAGGTCGATGAGCGCAAACAAGTGCCGATCGACAGCGTGCACGCCGCCCGAGCCGATCAGCCCAACGAGGTGCAAGGTGGCCGATCGCTTCTTGGTCTCGCGACAGAGATCGACGAAGACCTCGTTGCGAAAAAAGTCGCCGCTTTGGATAGCGGCGTCGATGCGAACAATGTCTTGCGGGACCACACGTCCCGCACCCAAGTTGAGATGCCCAACTTCGCTGTTGCCCATCTGACCGCGCGGCAGTCCCACGGCCAACCCCGAGGCTTCGAGCAAGGTCCGCGGATGCCCTTTCCAGAGGGCGTCCCAGGTGGGAGTTCGGGCCATCGCGATGGCGTTTCCTTCGCGTTCGGCGCGATAGCCCCAACCGTCGAGGACTATCAGCACCACCGGCCGCTTCTTCCCCTCTGTCGCCATCTTTGCCCGTGTTGAAACCGAAGAGTATACTGCGGCGCGCCGTGCGCCGACCAAAATGTATGCGCCCTCACACGCCCCATCCAGCGATTCACGCGAGTTGGATCGCCGGAGTGCTGCTTACGCCGGTGTGGCTCGCTGCGCAATCCACGGTGACATCGCCAACCGCTTTGCGCAGCGCACCAACAGCCAGCGCCGTGGCGCAAGTGCGATCCGGCGCCTCCGTCTCGACTGGTACAACCGAGCACGGATGGTCGAAAGTGACGCTGGAGGGGTATGTACACCGGAGTGTGGTCGGCGGACGTCGCGGGACCTACTCGATCTCAGTGCGTGCCGACGGCGGCGCGTACCTGAGGAGCATGCCGTCGCGATCGGGGCGTGTGCTGGCGCTCGTGGCTGATGGTAGCGGCCTCACCAAGGTTAGCACGCGCGGCGAGTGGATTCGCGTGCGCCGAACCGGATGGGTCATCGCGAGCGCGCTGCACGCGAGCGCGCCATCCGTCGCGAGCCGAACGCGCGACACCGCAAAGAAGCCGACCACTCGGCGCGCGCCGGAAGCAACGACAGCGGCGGCTCGTCATACGGCGCCGGCCGCAAAGCCCCTTGGCGATACGACAGCCGTGGCCGAAGGCGACGTGACGCCCGATAGTGCCACCCGGGCAGTGACCGCGCTGGCGCTGGCCCGGCGCACCACCCTCTACACCGCGCCCGACGCTGGAAGTCTCGGCACGATCGATTCGAGCGCGCGGGTGACCGCCGTGGCGCGCGACCGCGGCTGGGTGCGAGTGCAGGTGGAAGGTTGGGTCCGGGCGCAGGACCTCGGTCCGTCCGATAGCACCGTGCTCACCACGATCAGCGCCGCGGATCTCCGCGCGCAGCCCGACCGATATCGCGGCCAGGTAGTCCGCTGGGTCGTGCAGAAGATCGCCGTGGAGACGGCCGACCCACTGCGCAAGGGAATGGCGCCGGACGAGCCATACATTCTGGCGCGCGGCCCGGGACAGGAGAACTCCTTGCTGTATCTGGCGCTGCCGTCGTCGCTGGTGGATCAGGCCAAGCGCATCGATCCGCTGACCGCCATCACGGTGACCGCTCGTGTGCGCTCAGGACGCAGTGAACCTTCAGGAGTACCGTTGCTCGATGTGCTCAGCATAGCCGCCCGGTGACAACGCCCCAGATCCCGAACGATCCGTCGATCCGGCGGCTCGTCCCACGCGAGCCGCCTGTCCCGCCCAAGCCGACGTTCTCCCAATTTCGCCGCAAGCATCCTGGTGTGCTGGCGGCGATCGTGCTGATCATCATCGCCTGCGGTGCGCTGGACGGTTGGCTCGTGTACAAGCGCGGACGCTACGAGGCAGAGACGGTGCGGCTGCGCGCGGGGATGGATGACGCCGAGCGGCAGCGCGCGGACGCGATTCTGAGCTCGCGCTCGAAGCGCCTGAAAATGGTGATGGAGCTGATCCGTCGGCAGGCGCGCTGGGGCAAGGACATTCACCTGGCCATCTCGGTGGACAGCGGGCGCATGTACTTGGAGCGCGAGGGCGCGCTCCTGCGGGCCATTCCCATTCGGATGGGACCCGAGCGGCGGATCGGCACGCCTCCAGACACGGTGCACCTTGCCGTCCCGCGCGGTACGCGCGCGGTGCAAGCAGTACTGAGCGACAGCGACGCGTGGGAAGTGCCCGAATGGGTGTACACGGACCGCGGCCTCAAGCCGCCGCCGGAGGCGCGCCGGAGGCTGACCAAGGCACTCGGCCCGGTGGCGATCGTGCTGGACGGCGGGACGGTGATCTATTCGCTGCCGACGAACGGACCGCTCGATGACACGTCGTACACGATGCCCGGGAGCGTGCGCGCGCGGGCCGAAGACCTGGATGCGATCGTGCCTAACGTAACCAAAGGAATGGTGGTCTATTTCTACTGACGGCGCCCGGTCCGGCCGGATGATTGCGCGATGAAGGTGCTTCGCTCGATCCCGCGCGGCGTATACATCCTGGGCGGCATCGCGCTGGTCGTCGCGGCCGTCAGCGGCGTGTTTCTGTATTCGACGCTCCAGGTGCGGTACCAGCGGGATATCAGCCGGATCGTGTTCAATCGGAACTGGGATCTCCTGGACCAGGTCAGGCGCGACGCGGGCGTGACGGCCGACTCGTTGCGTCGCGCGATGGCGGAGGCGAGCCCGGGTCCCGACGCGGACAAGCCGTACATCGTGGTGAGCATTGCCGACCGGCGGCTGTGGTACAAGTTAGGCGACACCGTGTTCTACACGACGCGCGTGGCGGTGGGCAGCGGCAAGACGCTGGTGAAGCAGGACGGCCGCGACGAATACAAATTCGATACGCCGCGTGGCCGCCTAACGGTGCAGAGCAAGGACGCCGGCCCGGTGTGGGTGCCACCCGATTGGCACTTCCTCGAGATCGCCGACAAGAAGAGCCTGGGCGTGGTGATGCTCAAACGCGGACAGAAAGTGCCCATCGGCGACAGCGCCGTGATCACCGTGGACGGCAACGACGTCGTCAAGAAGTACAGCGATGGCCGCGAGGTGCCGTACGCGTCCGGCGAGGGCCGAGAAATCATCGAAGGCGGCAACATCATCGTCCCGCCTTACGGAACCAACCAGCGCAAATATGTCGGGACACTCGGCGGTCATCGCCTCAATCTTGGTGACGGCTACGCCTTGCACGGCACCGATGAGCCGAAGTCCGTCGGCGACGCCACGAGCCATGGCTGCGTGCGTCTTCGCAATGAAGACATCGACTACCTGTACGGCATCGTTCCGGTCGGAACGCCGGTGTTCATTTATTGACCGTTTGGTCAGTCAAGTTGGCCTCTAGTCTCGGGTTGCGCCTTCCTACCAAGTGCGTCCCCCCTAAGGTTAGTGGAGTTCCTCCCCCGTTTTGACGGGGGCTCCTTGCCAAGGGCAAGTCGGCGCTGAAAGCCGACGCGCAAAGCCAAGAGACGGCCGCGTTGTTGCCGTTGCCGTCAGTCTGGTTGCCAGGGAGGCGCCGATGAGCCGTGCCAATGCAGGCGCGTTTCGCTGTGGACGCGCCATGAGAGTAGTCGGCGCCGGGGTCGCGTTAGTCGCGGCCGCAGGCGCCGCGCCGCGCGCCAGTGCCGCGCGCGTTCCGGTCACGTCGCACGATTTGAGCGCCACCCTGATCCCGGCGCGCGCGCCCCTCCCAGCAAAAGCAGGTCTGTGGTTTCTCGACTCGCTCGTTGGACGCAGCGGAAAACTCCGCGCGCTCTTCGTGAGCCCGTCGCATCCCTCCTATGGGATCGACGCCTTGCAGGAATTGTTCGGCGACAGCGCGCTCGATCGGCCCGGCATCTACACGGTTCGCGACAGCGCGGTCGCGCAGCCGCTCGCGTTCATTTCGCTCGTTCCGTTCGCCGCCAAACAAAAAGGCAAAATTGGCGCCTATTGGCTTGGCACTTGGCCGCACGAACGGCACGCCTCTAGCGACTCCATGTACGCCAATCCGGACGGCTTCATCGAAGTGACGCCGGAGAACGAAGACACGTGGGTGTCGGAGCACTTTCAGCTGCGCGACTTTCTCACCCACGACCAGGAAGACGTGTGGCCGAAGTACCTGGCCCTCAATCCGAAGTTGATCGACAAGCTCGAGCTTGTCATCGACGACTTGAATGCGCACGGCGTTCCCGTACGACACCTGACAATCATGTCGGGGTTCAGGACGCCGGAATACAATCGACTCGGCGTCGGCAGGCGCGGTGGACGCGCACGCGATAGCCGTCACCAGTACGGGGATGCGGCGGATGTGTTCGTGGACAACAACGAGTCTGGCCGGATGGACGATCTGAATCACGACGGACGCGTGAACATGCGCGACGCCCGCATCATTCGCGATGCGGTGGATCGCGTCGAGGAGGCGCACCCCGACTTGGTGGGTGGCGTGGGCCTCTATCACGCCACGCGTGCGCATGGACCGTTCGTTCACATCGACACGCGCGGCGAGCGCGTGCGCTGGGGCACGCGGTGAGCAGCGGCCGGCCGTCAGCCACCGGTCGGCGCCCTATCGCGGTAGCGGCCTCGGCAACAGGCCGCCGTCTCAAGAAACTGATCACCCTGACATTCTGGTTCGGCGCCGCGAGCGCGATCGTCGGCTGGTATCATCCGCCGCCGGCCATGGCCACGCCGGAGATCGTGGTCGACAGCGCATTCGGGTCCCTCGCGCTGCGTGCAGAGCCGGCCCCGGCGGCCCTCGGCAAGAGCGGCGAGCTGAAGCTCGCCGTCGCGCTACCCGGCGAGCACGTCGACTATCCGATCACGCTGCCTAACGACACGCTCACGCTGCGCTACGCGTGGAAGCGAGTCGGCGATCCCAAGCTTCAGGACAGCGCGGTCGCGTACTCCGGCGACACTCTGGTTGCGCCCAGCGAGCCCGGCTTCTATCACCTGGCGCTGCTGCACGGCACGCAAGAGGACGTCATCGAGGGGATGTCGCTCGCCGTGCTCGTCCCGTTCGACGAGAAGCACGGCGCGGTACTCGATGGCTACCGCATCGGGCTGTACCGCGGCGAGCGGCATCGCGCCGACTCCACCGACCGCCCCGAAGGTTTCGTGAAGGTGACGTCGGACGAAGTGGACTTGCCCGTGTCCGCGCACCTTCGGCTCGGTGATTTCCTGTCGCGTGATGGCCAGGACACGTGGCCGAGGTACGCGGCCATGGACCCGCGGGTGTTCGACAAGCTCGAGTTGATTCTCGAGCGGATCTCCCGCTCCCTCGGCCGCGAGACCGGCGACGTTCCGGTGGAGCTCGACCTGCACTCCGGATTCCGCACGCCAGCCTACAATCGGCACGTACCGCGCGCGGCGCGCGACAGCCGCCACCAGTTCGGAGACGCGCTCGATGTGGCGATCGACGCCGACGGAAACGGCAAGATCGACCGGAAGGACGCCCGGATCGTAGCCGCGACAGTGGACTCCGTCGAAGCCGAGTACCCCGAGCTGGTAGGCGGCATGGGAGTGTACACCAGCCGCCGATACAGTCATCCTTACGTGCATATCGACGTGCGAGGCCGCCGCGTTCGCTGGCACGGCTGACGCCGTCACTGCCGTAGATGACATGAACGAGACACTGCGGGATCGCATCCTGCGCAAGCTCGACACGCTGCCCGACGAGCGCGGGTATCAGTTCCTCGACTACATCGAGTTTCTCGAGTCGCGCTACGCACAAAGGACTGCGCAGACGCCCAACGTCTTTCAGCGGTTTGCCGAGGGCGTGGAAGACAGCCTGCGTGCCGGTCGCGTCTCTGCGACCGGTATCGCGGAGACGATGGGATTGCTGAGCAAAGCGATGGGCGTGCTACAGGGCGTGGCGGCGGCCGGGAAGTCGGTGGCGTCGGACGTCATGGAGGTGGCCGCGCGAACGGCGAGCCGAGCTGCTCCTACGGAGCGGCCGGACGGCGTGGTCGAATCGCCGCCCGCCTCGTCGAGTCCGCCTAACGGAGCGCAGTCGCAGGAGCAGGAGCCCACGGGAGGTGCGTCATGAGTCTCCGAACGAAACGTCTCGAGGACCGTGAAGGCGGGCGGACGAGGATATT
>DASYXE010000339.1:0-1730 GCA_035935375.1 Gemmatimonadaceae bacterium
CACCGCGTGCGCGACCTGTGCGCGCGCGAGGCGCTCGGTCGCGCCGCCCAGGTCCCTGGGCTTGAGCGCGATCACGCCGGCGCGGTGCAGGCGGTCGGCGGGCGTCACGAGCTGCACATCGGAGCGACCCGCGGCCCATTCGACCGCGAGGTCGGCGAGTGCGTTCACCGCGCGCTCGACCTCGGCCGGACCCAACTCGTGCAGCAGCTCGAGGCTCGCGTTGAAGCCCGCGAAATCCTGGAAGGGCAGCGTGATCACCTCGAACCGGCGCGCGTCGTCGTGGTAGCCGAAGACGTAGTCGACCAAGTGCGCGAAGTCGAGCGCCGCGCGCATCGAGAGCCAGCCGACATCGCCCGGCTCGAGCGTGCGCGCCAGCTCGTCGCGCACGTAGAGAAATCCCGAGCCCCACGGCGACAGCAGCCAGTTCTGCCCGCCGCACGCCAGCAAATCGATGTGACAGGCCGCGACGTCCAACGTGGCCGCGCCTAACCCTTGAATCGCGTCGACCACGAACCAGATGCCGCGCTCGCGACAGAGGCGGCCGATGGTCGCGAGATCCGTGCGAAATCCGGTCGAGAACTGCACCCACGACACGGCGACCGCTTTGACGTGCGGGTGGTCCAACGCGGCGATGAGCGCGCGCTCGTCGGGCACGCCGTTGGCGTCCGTGGCGAGGCGCATGGTGCGAATGCCGCGCCGCTCGAGCGCCATCCATGGGTAGACGTTGGCCGGGAATTCGCGATCGAATCCGACGACGACGTCGCCGGCCTCGAGCGGCAGCGCGCGCGCCGCGACATTGATGCCGTACGACGTGTTGACCATGCACGCGATTTCGGATGGCGACGCGTTGATCAACGTGGCCACGAGCTCGCGCGTGCGCGCGACGGTGTCGAACTCATCCTTGTCCGTTAGGCGCCAGGGCTGAGCGCGTTTGGCGTTGAAAGCCGACATCGCGCGGAGCGTGCGTTCGGGCAGCGGGCCGGTGGATGCGTTGTTGAGGTAGATGGTGGACTCGCGCTCGGTCCACGGAAATTCCTGCGCGCGGAGGCGCGCGACGTCGTAGGTCATACCGGTTGGGCGTGGGGGGCCGGCGCGCGATCGCGGGCCCCGAGGTACCGGGGATCGAGGGCGTCGCGGAGCGCGTCGCCCAACACATTGAAGCCGAGGACGGCCGCGCCGATGGCGAGGCCGGGACAGACCGAGGTCCAGGGCGCCGCCCGGAGCTGCATCAGATCGCGCGCGTCGGCGATCATCGAGCCCCAGCTGGGCGTGGGCGGCTGCACGCCCAACCCGAGAAACGACAGCGCCGCCTCGGCCATGATGGCGCCGGCAATGCCCAACGTGGCGGCGATGATCACCGGCGCCACGCAGTTGGGCAGGAGGTGCTGGACGATGATGCGCCGGTCGGTCGCGCCTAACGCACGGGCCGCGTGCACGAACTCGAGCTGCCGCGTCACGAGCACCTGCCCGCGCACGATGCGCGCCATGCCCGCCCACCCCACCACGCCGATCGTCACGAAAACCGTCGTCAGGGAGGGCTGCAACGCGGCCGCCATCGCGATGAGCAGCAACAACGTGGGGAACGCGAGCGTGATGTCCGCCAACCGCATGATCGAGTCGTCCACCCAGCGGCCGTAGAATCCGCTCACCAGCCCGAGGGTCACGCCGAGTGCAAGGGCGATGGCTTGCGACACGATGCCCACGGTGAGCGAGATGCGCGCGCTATACAC
>DASYXE010000340.1:0-12858 GCA_035935375.1 Gemmatimonadaceae bacterium
CATCCGTGGCCGGCGCCGCGCGCTCCGTTCACGCTCGTCTACGCCGGCGCTCACGGTCCGGCCAACGGCCTCGATACCGTCCTCGCTGCTGCCGCGCTCCTCCTCGACCATCCGATCCGCATCGTCCTCGTCGGCGACGGACCGGCCAAGTCCGAGCTCCAGACGCGCGCCGCGCGCGAGCAGTTGCCTAACGTGGAGTTCCGCGACCCCGTCCCCAAGACGGCGATGCCAAACCTCCTCGCCTCGGCCCACGCGGGACTCATGGTCCTCCGCGATGCGCCCCTCTTCGCATTCGGCGTGAGCCCCAACAAACTCTTCGACTACCTCGCCGCCGGACTGCCGGTCGTCTGCAACGTCCCGGGCGACGTAGCCGCCATGCTCCGCAATGCGCAGGCCGGCGAGCAAGCGAACGACCCGTCGCCGCGGGCACTCGCCGATGCGATCGTCCGCCTTGCCCAACGCACGCCCGACGCGCTCCGCGCCATGGGCGATGCGGGCCGCGCCTGGATCGGCCGCGAACACAGCCGTACCGTCCTCGCCCAACGCCTCGACTCGGCCCTGCGCCCGCTCGTCGAACGATGACCGCTCGCCCTCCGTCACCACGCTCGTGAAACCGCCCCCGCGCGATTGGCCCGCCATCGCCGCGACCCTCGCGCGCACCTACGGCGTCCGCGGACTCGCCCAACGCGCCACGCACGAAACCCGTCGAGCGTTAGGCGCCTTCCGCGCCGCGCCCCGCCGCGTCATCGACTTCGCCCCGGCGCCCATGCGCCACCCCTTCGCCGTCGATGCCGCCGCCCTCACCCACGCCACCAACCCGGCCCAAGCCCTCGCCCGCGCCGACCGCGTCCTCGCCGGCGACTACCAGGCCTACCGCACCGTGTGGCGCCCCATCCCCGTCGGCCCCGCGGCCTGGCACCGCTCGCCTAACGAAGTCGAAGTCGAAGCCGACCTCCCGTGGTGGCGCGCCCTCCCGCGCGAAGACTTGGGCGTCGACGTCAAAGACATCTGGGAACCCGCCCGCTTCGGCTGGACCTACGATCTCGTCCGCGCCTGGATCATCACCCGCGACGACCGCTACGCCGCCGCGTTCCACCGCATCCTCGCCGATTGGCTCGAGAGCAGCCCGCCCTTCCGCGGCGTGCACTGGTCCTGCGGACAGGAATCCACCATCCGCGCCATTGCCCTCCTCTACGCCGAGGCCAATCTCGTCGGCGCACCCTCGAGCGACGAACATGCGATGGCCCGCATCACGTCCGTGCTCGCCGCCACCGGCGAACGCGTGAGCGATGCCATCGGCCACGCCCTGTCGCAGCGCAACAACCACGGCATCTCCGAAGCGGTCGGCCTCCTCGCGTTAGGCGCCCGCTTCCGCGGCACGCACCCGGCCGCCGTCGCCTGGGCCAGCCGCGGCCGCCGCCTCCTCGAACGCCTCATCCGCGAGCAGTTCGCCGACGATGGCTGGTACATCCAGCACTCGTTCAACTACCTGCGCCTGGCGCTCGACATGTGCATCGTCGCGCGCCGCTTGCTCCTCGCCTCGAGCATCGACTTCTCGCTCGACGCCACCGAACGCCTCCGCGCCGCCACCGAGCTGCTGCTCGCGGTCATCGATCCGGAAACGGGATCCGTTCCCAACCACGGCCACAACGACGGCGCCTTCGTCCACCCGATCACGCTCCGCGCCTATCGCGACTATCGCCCGGTCGTCACCGCGGCGTGCGCGTCGTTCGACGTCCCGCTCCCGTCCAACGTCGCGCCCGACGGCGAGACTCTCGCGTGGCTGGGCCTGCCGAACCCGCAACAGGGCGAGCCCATCGGCGATGGCGTCCGCTCCGGCGCGTCCGGTTGGGCGTCGGCGCGCGCGGGCAGCACGGCCGTGTTCCTTCGCGCCGGCTCCTACACGTCGCGCCCCGGCCACCTCGATGCGCTGCACGTCGACGTTCGCCTCGCGGGACGCGACACGGTCGTCGACGCCGGCACCTTCGCCTACCTGGGCCCGCTCCCCTGGCGCAACGCGCTCGCGGCGGCGCGCATCCACAACGGCCCGCTGGTCGACGAGCGGGAGCCCGGCCTCCGCGGGCCGCGCTTCCTCTGGCTCCGTTGGCCTAACGCAAGGCTCTTGCGCGCCGCACGCGAAGGTGACACCATGGTGCTCGCCGCCGAGGCCCCCGATCTCGTGCGGCGCACCGTGCGGGTCGAACGCGATCTCGTGCACATCGACGACCTCATCCTCACATCCACCGCCAAGAGCGTCGCCGTGCGCTGGCTGTTGCACCCGTCTGCCGACTCGGCCCTCATGCACGTCGACGGCGATTCCACCACCTACGCCGCCCGCGAATCCGAGGTGATGGGATGGTACTCGCCTGCATACGGCGTCAGACTCCCGGCCGCGTGGATCGAAGTCCAACGCCCCGCGGTCCTGGGCCTCCACATCTCGTGCGACATCGGCACGCCCCGCGCGCCGGCGCCGAAACGGACACTGGGATTGGAAGTCATGGACTCGGCCTTACCGACGCTGGAATGATGACCCTCTTCCCTCAGGCCGCCGAAGGCGGTCGCTTCCCCCAGCGCAGCGCTTCCCCCAGGCGGCGCAAGGCGCCGGTTCCCTGACGATGAAGACACTGACGCACTCGCTGTCGACCGGCGCGCTCTCGCTGCTCGACGCGCCGCTCCCCGGCGCGTCGCCGCGCACGATCGTCGTCGAATCGCGGGCGAGTGTCATCTCCGCCGGCACCGAGCGCATGCTCGTCGAGTTCGGCCGCGCCGGCTTGCTCGAGAAGGCGCGTCGCCAGCCCGACAAGGTGAAGCAGGTGCTGGACAAGGTCCGCACCGACGGCCTCGCCACGACGTTCTCCGCCGTCCGCGCGAAGCTCGACCAGCCGATCCCGCTCGGCTACTGCAACGCCGGCGTCGTCGTGGACGCCGGCGCCGCGTCGGGGTTCGCGCCCGGCGACCGCGTGGTGACCAACGGAGCGCACGCCGAGTACGTCCGCGTCGCGCGGACGCTGGCCGCGCGCATTCCTGATGGCGTGTCGTTCGAGCAGGCCGCCTTCACGCCGGTGGCCGCGATCGGCCTGCAGGGCATCCGCCTCGCCGCCCCGACGTTAGGCGAAACCGTCGTCGTCTACGGACTCGGCCTCATCGGCCTCCTCACGGTGCAATTGCTCCGCGCCAACGGCTGCCGAGTGTTAGGCATCGACCGCGATGGCGCCCGGCTCCGGTTGGCGGAGCGATGCGGCGCCACGGCCCTGGACGGCTCGGAGGGCGATACCGTCGCCCGGGTGCTCGCACACACCAACGACGCCGGCGCCGATGCGGTGCTGCTCACGCTGGCGTCCGATTCCGACGAGCCGATACACGAAGCCGCGCAATGCGCCCGCCAGCGCGGCCGCCTCGTCCTCGTCGGCGTCACCGGTCTCAACCTCCGCCGCGACGACTTCTACAAGAAGGAGCTCTCGTTCGCCGTCTCGTGCAGCTACGGCCCCGGCCGACACGACCCGAGCTACGAAGAGCAGGGCGTCGACTATCCGTTAGGCCACGTCCGGTGGACCGAGCAGCGAAACTTCGACGCGGTGTTGGCGCTCATGGCCGACGGCCGCCTCGATCCTGCGCCGCTCGTCTCGCACCGCTTCCCGTTCGAGCGCGTCGAGGACGCCTATAATGTGGTCGCCGGCGGAAGCCCAAGCCTCGGCGTCGTGCTCACGTATCCCGAGCATCGGGTCGATATGCCGGCCGCCCACACCATCGTCCGCGCGGCGCCGGCCAGAGCGTCCGGCACGACATCGGTGGCCATCATCGGCGCCGGCAACTTCGCGGTGCGCACGCTCTTGCCCGCGCTCCGCGACGAAGGCGTTCGCCTGCACACGATCGCGTCCGGCAACGGCACGTCTGCCGCCATCGCCGCCCAGAAATTCGGATTCGAGCGCGTCACCACGGATCTCGACGCCGTCTTCGACGCACCGGACATCGACGCCGTGTTCGTGCTCACCCGCCACGACACGCACACCGACCTGGCCCTCCGCGCGCTCCGCGCCGGCAAGCACGTGTTCGTCGAAAAACCACTCGGCCTAACGGAAGACGGCGTCGAACGAGTGGCCGATGCCGCCCGCGAATCCGGGCGCATGCTCATGGTCGGCTTCAACCGCCGCTTCGCGCCGCTCACCGCCGAGCTCCAGTCCAAGCTCGCCGGCCGCGGCGGCCCGCTGACCACCGTGATCACCGTCAACGCCGGCGCGATTCCGCGCGACCACTGGACCCAGGACCCGGAACAGGGCGGCGGCCGCATCGTCGGCGAAGCGTGTCACTTCATCGATCTCGCCCGCGCTCTAACAGGCGCGCCCATCGTCTCGCTGCACTCGACGCCGGCACGCGCGCACGACGGCCGCCCCATCGGCGACATCGCGACGCTTTCCTTGAGCTTCGGGGAAGGTTCGGTTTCCGCCATTCATTATATAGCGTCTGGTGCACGCTCCTACCCCAAGGAGCGGGTCGAATGCTTCTTCGACGGCCGCACCGTGAGCATCGACAACTGGCGCCGGCTACGGGACTGGGGGACCGCCCTCCCGTGGCGCGTCGGTGCCGGCGCGCAGGACAAGGGACACGCCGCCGAGCTCCGCGCCTGGCTGGCGGCGCTGCGCACCGGTGGACCCGCGCCCATCCCGCTCGACGAGATCGCCGAGGTGTCGCGTTGGGCGGTGAAAGCGGCCGCTCCGCCGGACGAAGTCGATGGTGGCCACCGTTAGGCCCATGGCCCCACCCGCGATGCGCCTCTGGTGGAAGCGCGTGCTCGATGTCGCGCTGACCGTGCCCGCGCTCATCGTGCTGTCGCCGGTGTTTGCGCTCGCCGCACTCGCGGTGCGCGTGAGCCTCGGCAGCCCGGTCATCTTCAAGCAGCAACGCCCCGGGAAAAACGAGCGCCCGTTCACGCTCTACAAGTTCCGCACGATGCGCGACGCGCGCGATGCCCAGGGTGCGCTGCTCCCCGACGCGCGCCGCCTTACCAGACTCGGCGCTTTCTTGCGCGCCACGAGCCTCGATGAACTGCCAGAGCTCGTCAACGTTCTCCGCGGCGACATGAGTCTCGTTGGGCCTCGCCCCTTACTCATGGAGTACCTGCCATTATACTCCCCCGAGCAGCGGCGTCGTCATGATGTGCGTCCGGGTGTCACCGGCCTGGCGCAGGTCAATGGACGGAACGCACTCACGTGGCGCGAAAAGTTTGCGCTCGATATCGAGTACGTCGACCGCGTCAGCGTTGGGCTCGACCTGCGGATCCTGCTCCTGACCATCGGCAGCGTCGTCCGCAGCGAAGGTATCAGTCATAGCGGTCACGTCACCATGCAGCCGTTCCGGGGAGGACGCGGACGCGACGATGCGTGAGCTGGTCCTGATCTGGGGAGCAGGTGGCCACGGCAAAGTGGTCGCCGACCTCGTGCGCGCCGCTGGTCACGCGGTGGCCGGATACGCCGATGCCGATCAGGCCAAATGGGGCGCCGTGGTGGAACCCGGCGGCGCCACGGTCGTCATCTCCGAGGCGGATCTCGTCCAATTGCTCGACCAGGGTGGGTCACTCCCGTGCCGCGCTACGGCCATCGCGCTCGCACTCGGTGACAACGACACGAGGCTGCGCAGCGCCAGGCGCGCCGCCCGCGCGCTGATGCCGGCGCTCGTCCACCCAGCGGCGACGGTGAGCGAATCCGCGCAACTTGGGCGCGGCACGGTGGTGTTCGCCGGAGCGGTCGTGAACGCCGCGGCCACCATCGGTTCAGCCGCGATCATCAACACGTCGGCGGTCATCGAGCACGATTGCACGATTGGCGACGGTGCGCACATTGCACCGGGCGCGGTGCTCACCGGCGGAGTGAACGTTGGGCAGGTAACGCTCGTCGGTGCGCGCGCAGTCGTGCTGCCGGGTGTGACCATCGAAGCAGATGCACTGATCGGCGCAGGTTCCGTAGTCGCCGGCGATGTGAAAACCGGCATGGTGGTGGCGGGCGTGCCCGCCCGCGTCTTGAGACAACGACCGACATGAAACCCGGGAAAACGCACGGACGCATTTTCCTCTCGCCCCCGCACATGGGCGACCTCGAGCAGAAATACGTTGGCGAGGCGTTCGCATCCAACTGGATCGCGCCGCTCGGTCCACACGTCGAATCATTCCAGCGGGAATTCGCCGCGACCGTCGGCGTGTCGCACGCACTCGCGACCATCTCCGGCACCGCCGCGCTCCATCTCGCGCTGCAGCTCGTCGGCGTCGGCGCTGGCGACGACGTGTTCGTTAGCACACTGACCTTCGCCGCCAGCGTCAATCCCGTTCGCTACCTGGGCGCCGCACCGGTGCTCGTCGACAGCGAGCGCGAATCGTGGAATATGGATCCGCACCTCCTCGCGCAGGCGCTGCACGAGCGCGCGAAGATCGGCAAGCTGCCGAAGGCAGTCGTCGTCGTGCACCTCTACGGGCAGAGCGCCGACTTGGATCCCATTCTCGAGAGCTGCCGCAAGTACGAGGTCCCGGTCATCGAGGATGCGGCCGAAGCACTCGGTGCGACGTACAAGGGACGCCCGGTCGGCACACTCGGACGCGCCGGCGTGTTCTCGTTCAACGGCAACAAGATCATCACCACGTCCGGCGGCGGTATGCTCGTGAGCGAAGACCGTCGGCTGGTCACGCACGCGTTCAAGCTCGCCACGCAGGCGCGCGATCCCGCGCCGTATTACGAGCACTCGCAGGTGGGCTACAACTATCGCATGAGCAACGTGCTCGCCGGCATCGGCCGCGGCCAGTTGCGCGTGTTGAGCGAGCGCGTCGCCGCGCGCCGCCGCAACTTCGAGTTCTACGCCGCTGCGCTACGGGATGTCCGGGGCATCGAGTTCATGCCGGAAGCGTCCTGGGGCACCCATACCCGCTGGCTCACCACCGCCGTCATCACGCCGGCAGAGTTCGGAAGCGACCGCGATGAGTTGCGCCAACGCCTCGATGCAGCGAATATCGAAGCACGGCCGGTATGGAAGCCCATGCACCTGCAGCCGGTGTATCGCGAATGTACGGCCTTGGGCGGCTCGGTCTCGGAGGACCTGTTCCGTCGGGGACTGTGCTTTCCGTCCGGTTCGAACATGACTGCGGATGATCTCGAGCGAGTCGTGTCCGTGGTCCGCGAGGCAGCACGTCAGCCCGTACTTACCCGGGCGGTGTCCTGAGCGCACGAGCGGTGCGCGCCGGCGACTGATCGACCCAGCGAGACTTGATGTCCGATCTTCTCCCTAGCGGCACGCCGCACGGTTCTGCCCTCACGCCGGGCACAGCAGCGAGCACGCCCACGACGCGTCCAGCGGACGACCTCGAGGGCGGCGGAGAATCCATCGACATCAAGGAGTCGGTGGCCACGCTGCGCCGGCACGTGTGGCTGATCCTCGCCGTCACCGCCGCGGCCATCGCGGTCACCGCCTACCGCATCAGCAAACAAGCGCTCGAGTACCAGGCCTCCGCCGTCATCCGCCTTGTCGATGCCCGCCGTGAGCTCGCCGGCAACCTGGACGACAACACGGGACCGGGCATGATGGGCGGCTACTGGACCGACCCCATCACGTCGCAGCTGCAGGTGCTGCGCAGCCGCGGCGTGGCGTCGGCGGTGGTCGACTCGCAATCGTTAGGCCTCCGTGTCCAGAGCCACGGCTTCCCGGCGTCCGTGCTCCGCAACGTCTCGCTCGCGTCCGAGAGCAGCAGCGACACCGTCCATCTCGAGTTCACGCCTAACGGCGTGCGCGTCGCGTCGGCCGGTGCGACGATGCTCGCGCCCTACGACTCGAGCGTGCGCGCGGGCGGCATCGTGTTCACCGTCCATGCGCGTCCCGCCAACGCGCAGAAGGGCGTGCTCTACACGGTCTCGCGCGCGGCCGCGATCGACATGGTGCTGGGCGGCTTGAGCGCCCGCCAGCGCGATCGCACCGACGTCGTCGATGTCTCGTTCACCGCGCAGGATCCCTACGTCGCCCAGCAGATCGTGAACACGGTGGTCGACGTGTTCCAGGTCCAGAACGCCGCCACCGCGCAGCAGCAGTCGCGCCGCCGGCGCATCTTCGTCGAAGCGCAGCTGCGCCAGACCGATTCGCTCCTGCAGATCGCGCAGGGCCGCTTGAGCGACTACCGCACGAACAAGCAGGTGTACGGCTCGTCCGACGCCGTCGTGACCGCCGAGCAAACGGGTCTGCTCAATCTCGACGTGCAACGCGCGCAGCTCGTGGCCGACCGCAGCACGTATCAATCGCTGCTCAACGAGCTGGCCAAGGATGACTCGGGTCCGTCGCGGCAGAAAACGCTGAGCGCGTTGGTCGCATCGCCCGGCATCGCCGACAATCCGGTGGTGCAGGCGATTTACACGCAGCTCGTCGGGTATCAGGCCACGCTCGACTCGATCTCGGTCGGCAAATGGGGCAGCGCCCAGAGCAATCCGGATGTCCAACGGCTGCACGCACTCGTCGCCACCGGACAGGATCAGTTGGCCGACGCCGTGGGCAGCCAGATCACGTCGCTCGACGCGCGCGTCGCGGCGTTGGACGAGCTCCGCCAGCGCAACACCGATGCGCTCAAGACGCTGCCGGCCACGCAAGCCGGCGAAGCGCGGCTCATGGAGCAGGTCGAGTCCGCACGGAACATGGCCGACGAGCTGCGCGACGAATACCAGAAAGCGCGCATCGCCGAAGCCGTCGAAGCGGGACAGGTCGAGATCGTGGACCTCGCCACGTCGCCGTACGCGCCCATCGGCACCAGCCGCCGGACCAAGCTCCTCACCGGCATCATCGTCGGCCTTTTGTTAGGCACCGGCGCCGCGTTCCTCGTCGAGCGGCTCAACACCGCCATCCGCCGCCGCGAGGAAATCGAGAGCATGCTCCAGATTCCCGGCCTGGCGATCATCCCGCAGATCGTGAGCCCGAACGCCGTGCGCCGGCTCAAGATGGGCAACATGTCGCTGCGGCTGCCCACGCCGCGCCGCTCGTGGGGGGTCGGCAACGCATCGCCTAACGGAGAATCGCTCGTCACCGTCTCCGATTTCCGGTCCAGCAGCGCGGAAGCATTCCGCACGCTGCGCACGAACCTGATCTTCTCGCAGGCCGTGCAGTCGCTGCGCACGATCGTCATCACCAGCCCGTCGCCGCAGGACGGCAAGACCACGACGGCCGCGAACCTCGCGGTCACGTTCGCGCAGCAAGGCATGCGCGTGCTCATCGTCGACTGCGACCTGCGCCGCGCACGCCTGCACAAGCTCTTCCACGCACCGCGCGAGCCCGGCCTCACCCAGCTCATGCTCGGCCAGGCCACGCAGGACCAGGTGGTGCAGAGCACGATGGTCGACAACCTGTCGTTCCTCCCCGCCGGCACGCATCCGCCCAACCCGTCCGAGCTGCTCGGCGGCCCGCAGATGCGCGCGACCCTCGAACGGTTGGGCCGAGAGTACGACATTCTGATTCTCGACACGCCACCCATCCACGCCGCCGCCGATGCGCTCATCCTCGGCTCGCAGGCGGATGGCGTGATTCTCGTGCTGCGTGCCGGCCACACGGACCGACAGGTCGCGCAGGACGCCGTGCAGCGCCTGTCGGCGTTGGGCGTGCGCGTGGTTGGCGCCGTCCTCAACGACCCGGATCACAAGGTGCCGCAGTACGGCGGCTACTACTACTATGACTACTACGACAGCGTCGAGGCCTGATCGCGCCGCGTCGCGCGCTCGTTCGTGATCACCGTCGCGGATCCCATGCGACGAGCCCTGCCCCTTGCGCTTCCTTCTCTCCACGTGGTAGCTCAGACCATGCGCTCTCTTCTTCTCGCCGTGCTGTGCTGCACCGCCATCGCGCTTCCATCGCTGGCGCAGGACGCTCCGCCGCCGATCGACACCAATACCGTGCTGCACCCCGGCGACCTGGTGCGCGTCACGGTGTGGCGCAACCTGGAAATGAGCGGCGACTTCGCCGTGGGTCAGAACGGCGCGCTGCTGCACCCGCTGTATCAGGCGGTCCCGATCGCCGGCGTTCCGCTCCAGGAAGTCGACCGCCGCCTCAAGCAATTCCTCACCAAGTACGAGTCCGATCCGCAGATCGTCGTCATCCCGCTGCTCCACATCACCGTCGCCGGTGAAGTGACGAAGCCGAGTCTATACGACCTGCCGCGCGAAACGAGCATCGGAGAAGCCATCGCGAACGCAGGCGGTCCCACGCAATACGGCAACCTCGGCAAGGTCCTGCTGTTCCGCTCCGGGAAGCAATACAAGATGGACCTGCGCAGTCCGCTCAACGAATGGGCGACGCGGCCCATCGAGTCCGGCGATCAGATCATCGTCACGCGCCACGGCTCATTCTTCCGCGACATCTTTTTCCCGATCGCTGGCCTCGCGGGCTCGGCGGCCGCCATCGCCAGCCTGATCCGAGGCAAATAGGGCCTAACGACAACGGAAGCGCCGCGCCGCCGTCGGAGATCCCGGCCGTGCGCGCCGCAATGCAGCTGCTGACGGCCGCGTGTCGTCGCGCGCTGGGCAATGCCCCGGCCGACGACATCGCGGCCCTTGTGTCCTCGGTAACCGACTGGCCGGCGCTCGTTCGCGGTGTCGATGCGCACGCCGTGGCGCCGATCGTATATGCGCCGCTCGCACAAACCGGCTGCGTGCCCGCCGAACCGCTCGCCCAATTGCGCGCGGCGGTGGACGAGAACGCGCTGCGATCGATCGTCCTCGCGCGCACGCTCCGCGAGATCGTGGCCCTGCTCGACGACGAGCATATCGCTGTCATTCCGATCAAAGGGCCGCTGCTCGCCCGCGCCGCGTACGGCGATCTCGCAAGCCGGCGCTTCGCCGACCTCGATCTCGTGGTGCACCGGCGCGACCTCGATCGCGCGCGTGCCGCGCTCGCCCAACGGGGCTACCAACCCGCGATTGCCCTCGCGCGTGATGCCGAAGCGGCGCTCCTCGGAGCCGACTATCACATCGCACTCGTCGCGCCCGAGCACGGTACCACGGTCGAGCTGCACTGGGCACTCATCCGTCCCGGGCTCGCCGGCTTGCGCGACGAAACCTGGGCCTGGACCCACGCGCGCGACACAACAGCGCTCGGCACTCCGATGCGCACGCTCACGACCGACGCGACCTTCGTCTATCTGTGCGTGCACGGATCGAAGCACCTCTGGTCGCAGCTCGGCTGGCTCTGCGATGTCGCCGCGCTCGCGCGCACCGAGGAGCGCACCCTCTCGTGGCCCGCGGTGCGGCAGCTGGCCGCGGCCATCGGTGCGACGCGCATGGTGGCACTCGGCTGCGCGCTCGCGTCGGAGCTGCTCGGTGCCAAACAATGCGATGCCTTCGGGGCGGTTGATGCGCACGTTCGCCATCTCGTATCGGATGTGCGCGCGCGACTCTTCGACGACGCGTCAACCATGTCGCTCCCCGCATTCCAACTGCGGGTGCGCACTCATCTCGGCGACCGCCTGTCGTATCTCGCCGGCATTGCGGCTGCCCCCCACGTGGCGGACGTGCAGTTCGCCGCATTGCCGCGCCGCGCGCGCGCCCTGTACTATATCCTGCGACCGGCGCGGCTCGTCGTGAAACACGGTCGCCGCGCGTTCGCGCACCGTGCTAACCCGTCACGAGCGGCGCCAAAATGAGTCGCTATGATCGGGGAGCGTCCCGAGGGGCCGGAGACACGTCGACATGTCGGTGAGCGTGTGGTTAGGCAAGCCGCGGCGGTAGTCCTCGAGCGTCGTCGGACGAAGCACACCGGGTTCGCCGGCGGCGCGCGCCTGTTCCTTGCCGTTCATGCGCTGTTGCAAGTACACGGCGTCGGCAGCCGGCGCCACGTAGCTGAGATAGTTTTCGACGACCTCGGGTTCCATCTCCTGAAAGCTGACCGCGTTCCAGAACAGGTCGACGTGTTGGTCGCGGAGGAGCGGGAAGAGCCAGGTCCCACAGATCGCGACGGAACCCACGGGCAGATTGGGCAGTGCACGGAAGGTTCGAGTCGTTTCGTATCCGATGAGCGCGTCCGGAAAAACCGCAGACAGAAACTGGCTGCACACGTAGAGCTGCGGCGGGATGTCGAACGCGATGATGCGAACCTGCGGATGGAGCTTCCGGATGATCTCGATCTGGCGGCCCATGCCGGACCCGAGCTCGACCATCAGATCGATGTCGTCGAAGTCGACGAACTGGCAGCAATAGGCGTAGCGGAGATAGTAGTAGAGGGCGCGCATCGTATAGGATCGTCCAGCGATCTCGAACACATCTTCGGGGTTGCCGGCAGACGACAATTCGATGCAATCGAGCGGACGGGCACCCGCATGCTCGCCGTACAGTTGTGTTAGGCGAAACGCGGACTCCTGCAGCTCGCGCACCCCGCAGTCGTACACATCGAGTGTCGCGGGCGACAAGTCTTCGCGGTTGAAGAGATCGTTCAGACGGCCCAGCAGCCGCTTCCACCCCGGCAGGAACTGCGTTACACGATTGCCGAACACTCGGCTTCGGCTGAAATCCAGATACGCGCCGCGAGGTCGATAATCGGTCGCACCGAAGCTGGACAGCACCGTCCCGCGGCGCCGTCGAAAGTCGACGAGTCCTCGATCCCTGAGCTCCGGCACAAACCGTTGCTCGTATACGGACCAGTAGTTCGTCGGCCTGAACACCGCGGGCGCCGATGCGAGATCGTCGAGCATCAGTTTCAGCAGCTCCGGCCTATCGGGAACCTGAACCGGCGTCGCCACTGGAAACCCTCGACCGTTGGCGTGAACGTCACCGTCGAAAGCTGCCGCTCAAGCAGTATCGGCTTTATTGCCACATCGAAGCAAACGCAGCCGTGAGCGAGTCTTCCTGTTCGGCTCGCCAA
>DASYXE010000341.1:0-5344 GCA_035935375.1 Gemmatimonadaceae bacterium
GACCACGTCAACATGATTCTGCGCTACGTGCCGTACGTGCAGACGAACTTCGTGCTCGGCCTCGATACGGACGAAGGCCCCGAGCCGTTCGAGCTCACGAAGCACTTTCTCGATCTCGCGCCGGCGGCGTTCCCGGCGTTCTCGCTCCTGTCGGCATTCGGCAGCGCGGCGCCGCTCAACCTCGAGCTGCAGCGAGCGGGGCGCGTGTTGCCCTTCCCGTTCCATTTTCTCGACGCCAGCCAGTCGATGAACGTGGTCCCGAAGAATTACGCGTGGCCGGTGTTCTACGACCATCTGCTCGACCTCGAGCGGTACGCCTACTCGTGGCCGCACATCGCGAGACGATTCCGCGCCAACGAGGGCCAGATCGCGAAGTGGATGAACGTCGTCCGCGGCGCGTCGTCGGAACGGAACGGCCGGGTGAAACAGCACGCGCGTGTGCGCTCGCTGCTCGATTCCGATTCGAGCGTGCGCAGCTTCTTCGACGGCGACACCACGACCGTGCCGCGCCCCTACATGGACCGCATTCAAGCCGATCTGGGTCCGCTATGGAGCGCCCTGCCGCCTGGAGGTCTCGAGCACGATCCGAACGAGTATCTTCATCATGTGAGCGAGCCCGGCACTGGTGGGATTGTGGTGCCGGCTCGGACCAAACCGGCGCGCGCCGCTGTGGCGTCCGCCTAACGAGTACGCCGGCGCGCGCGCCACGAGCGCGCGCCGTTCATCTCACGACAACCAGATTCGGCGCATCGGCCTCGTCGACTGCCGTCAGGTGATTCACCGCTGTGTGGACCGAGGACGAGCATGCGCGCGAATGGTGTACAGCGAGCGTCCGAGCAAAACCAATTGCTCCGGGCGTTGCCGCGGGCGGAGTACGATCGGCTCCTACCCGGCCTGCGGGATGTGACCCTGGCGTCCGGCGAAGTTCTGTTCGAGACCGGCGACCGCATCGACCACGTGTACTTTCCACAGCGCGCCGTGGTGTCGCTGCTGGCGCCCGTCTCCGGAGGAGCCGGCGTGGAGGTCGCGATCATCGGCAACGAGGGCATGGTCGGCCTGAGCGTCTTCTTGGGGGCGCCGAACGCGCAAGGCCAGGCGGTGTCGCAAGTGCCCGACGGCGCCCGGCGCCTCACCGTCGCGGCGTTCCTGCGGGCGCTGTCCAGCGGCGCCGGACTCCGGCGGATCTTGCTGCGCTACGCCGACACGTTGTTAGGCCAGGTCGCGCAATGCGCCGCGTGCAATCAGCGCCATTCGGTGGCGCAGCGGTGCGCGCGCTGGTTTCTCATGGCGCACGATCGCGTGGGCGCCGACCGCTTCGCACTCACGCAGGAATTCCTCGGACAGATGCTCGACGTGGGCCGGCCCACGGTCTCGTTGGCGGCGCGCCACCTGCAAGCGGCCGGCGCCATCACGTACAGCCGCGGACACGTCACGGTCACCAACCGCGCACGACTCGAGGAAGAAGCGTGCTCGTGCTACGGAGTGATTGTTCGCGACTACGCGCGTGCATTCGCGACGGGCCCGGCGGTGCGGCGGCCGCAGCCGGCCGGCGTGCGTTAGGCTGGCAACAAAATCGGGGCGCCTCACCGAGGCGCCCCGATTCCGTTAATAGCGGGGGCGGGATTTGAACCCGCGACCTTCGGGTTATGAGCCCGACGAGCTACCAGGCTGCTCCACCCCGCGTCAGTGTGCGTAATATCGTGCGACCCGCTGGGGGCGTCAAGGCTTGACTCCGCTGTCCCCAGCTTTGCCGGACGTGTCCGCGGGCTCGGCAAACCGGTACAAAATCTCCTTGTCGCCGCGCACCATCCCGAACTGTTCCCGAGCAATTCGTTCCTGCGTGGCCGGGTCCGTCTCGACGGCCTTGATCACCCGCTGGAGCGAATCGATCTGGCGCTGGAGCGTGTCGATCTGCGCGAGCAGGCGCTGCTTCCGTGACCGCTGCTGGAACAGGTCCCAGGTGCCGTATTCGCCGCCCTGCAGCGCGAACAGCACGCCGCCGGCGATGGCCACGATCGCTACGATCCGCCAGATCGCGAATCGCTGAGGCGTCTTCACAACCCGTAAATGGCTCCGCCCGGATACTCGGCCGATTCGCCGAGCATCTCCTCGATGCGGAGCAGCTGATTGTACTTGGCCACGCGCTCGCCGCGGGACGCCGATCCGGTCTTGATCTGCCCCGCGCTCGTCGCCACCGCGAGGTCGGAGATGAACACGTCTTCCGTCTCCCCCGAGCGATGCGAGATCACCGACAGATAGCCGGCCGAGCGCGCCATCTCGATGGCCTCGAGGGTTTCGGTGAGCGTGCCGATCTGGTTCACCTTGATGAGAATCGCGTTGCCCACGTGGCTCTCGATGCCGCGGGCGAGGCGCGACGTGTTGGTGACGAAGATGTCGTCGCCCACCAACTGCACGCGGTCGCCTAACGCAGCGGTGAGCGCGGCCCAGCCGTCCCAATCGTCCTCGGCCAGACCGTCCTCGATCGAGACGATCGGGTACTGGTCGAGCCAGCGCGCGTACAGGTCGATCATCCCGTGCGCGTCGAGCGTGCCGGCGCCGCTCTTCTTGAACACGTAGTGTCCGTTCTTGTCGAACAGTTCACTCGCCGCGGGGTCGAGCGCCAGCGCGACCTGCTTGCCGGGCGCGTACTTGGCGCCCTCGATGGCCTCGATGAGCGCGGCCAGCGCGTCTTCGTCGCTCTCGAGGTTGGGGGCAAAGCCGCCTTCGTCGCCCACGCCGGTGGACAGGCCGCGCTTGACGAGCACCTTCTTGAGCGAATGGAACACCTCGGCGCCCATGCGCAAGGCGTCGGCGAAGGTCTCCGCGCCTAACGGAACGATCATGAATTCCTGGAAGTCCACCGTGTTGGTGGCGTGCGCGCCGCCGTTGAGCACGTTCATCATCGGCACCGGGAGCGTGCGCGCCATCGGGCCGCCCAGGTAGCGGTAGAGCGGCAGCCCGACGTCCGCCGCCGCCGCGCGCGCGACCGCCATCGACACGGCGAGGATCGAGTTCGCGCCGATGCGTTCCTTGTTGGGCGTGGCGTCGAGCTCGATGAGCGCGTGATCGATGTCGACCTGCGCGATCGCATCCATGCCGCGGAGCGCCGGCAGGATGGTCTCCTCGATGTGCTGCACGGCGCGCAGCACGCCCTTGCCGCCGTAGCGTTTGGGGTCGCCGTCGCGCAGCTCGATGGCTTCGTGCTCGCCGGTGGACGCGCCGCTCGGCACCGCGGCCCGGCCGATGGCGCCGCTGTCGAGCACCACGTCGGCTTCGACGGTCGGGTTCCCGCGGCTGTCGAGAATTTCCCGCGCCCGAATCTCGATGATCTCTGACATGTCGTCCGTTGATGAATGTGGCGCCGCGCGGGCTCCGTTAGGCGGCTGACTCCATGGGGGCGCCCGTGGCCGGGATGCCCTTTTCGACCAGCACCTGCGCGATGCGCTCCCACACCGTGCGCAGGAGTGCGTCGCGGTCATCGTAGGTGAGACCCGTCGTCGCGATCGGCTCGAGGAACGTCAGCTCGCACGATCCACCATGAATGGCGAGCTGTCCCTTGCCCTGCACTTCCTTCGTGCCCCAGCTCACCACCGGCACCACCGGCACCTGCGCGGCGATCGCGAGCACGAACGGTCCTTTCTTGAATGGACGCAACGTGTACGACCGGCCGCGCGTGCCTTCCGGAAACACCGCCACCGAAACGCCGCGCTTGATCTGCTCGGCCGCTTCGGCGTAGGTCTGAAATGCGGCCTTGCGATTCTTGCGGTCGATGAAAATGGCCGCGACTTCCTTGGCCGCGCGACCGAACACGGGAATCGACGCGAGCTCCTTCTTCGCGACAAAACGATAGTGCGGCAGCACGCAGGCGAGACCAAAAATCTCGAACCAGCTCACGTGGTTGCAGACGTACATGCGCGCGTCGTTCGGCGCGCCGATGTGCTCCGGGTTGCGCACCGTAAGGCGCACGGCGGATACGCGCAGCACGACTTTGGACCACACGCGCGGCGCGCGGCCCAGAAAGCTGTCCGGAGCGATGTGCACACCGAAGAGCGACAGCACGACGATGGGGACGCCGAGCACGATGGTCATGAGGACCATCGTGGGATAGACGATCAAGGCACGCATGCTCAGGAAAAGTGATCGAACCCGCCGCCCGGCGCAACGCGCGCGCCGAGCAGCGTCGCGACCACGTCCGCGTCGCCCGGTTCCACCCGTCCGATTTCCGTGAGCGGGATGCCGAATCGGCGCGCGAATTCGGCGGCATCGAGTGCACGAGGCGATGCAACCAACAGTTCGTACTCTTCGCCGCTCCGCGCCGCTTCATCCGGCGAGAGACCGCCCAACGTCGGGAGATCATCCAGCGCAATCGCGAGCCGCGCGCGCGACGCGGCGGCAATGTGTGCCGCGTCGCTCAGCAGTCCATCCGACACGTCGATCGCCGAACGCGCACCGTGCTCGGCGAGCCAGTGCGCCTCGCGCAACCGCGGCACCGGATGCGCGAATCGGGCGCGCGCTTCCGGCGACGGCGCATCGCCGCGGTGCCATGCGGCGAGCGCAGCGAGCGGTCCACCAAGGCGGCCCGTGACGTACACGCGATCGCCCGCGCGCGCACCGTCGCGACGAAGGGGATGAGCGCTCGACCCGAGCACGGTGATCGCGATGCAGAGCTCTCGTGCCGCTGTGAGATCACCACCCGCGATGCGGGCACCCGTCGCGCGCGCGGCATCACCCAATCCATCCGCGAGGTCAGCGATGTCATCGAGCCACGCACTCGGGATGGACAGCGACACGAGCATGGCGAGCGGATTGGCCGCCATTGCGGCGAGATCGCTCAGTGCTGCCGCCGCCACGCGCCATCCGATTTCGCGGGGCGTGAGCCAGTCGCGGCGAAAGTGCACGCCGTCCACCGCGCTGTCGGCGCTGGCCACGAGGTGCTGTCCCGCCGGCACATCGAGGAGTGCGGCGTCGTCGCCGATGCCAAAGGCCGCGTCGCCCCAGCGCTTCAGCAGGTCGCGTACGCGGTCGAACTCCTTTCCCGGGCCGAGCGGTGTGTCGTCGTTCATCGGATCGCAAGCTAACGGTTCATCGGATGGTCGACGAGAGCCGGTCTGACTTGATGACCTGTTCGGTCCACGCCATGATTCACGTCGTCACCCCTGCGACACGGTCGCCTAACGAGGAGGACGCGATGACGGACGAGCACACGGCCGAACAAGAGGTGCGACATCTCAGCGACGCCGAAGTCGATGCCTTTCTCCATCGAGATCCTGCGGCGATGGCGCAGTTGTGGTCGGATGATCTCGTCGTCACCAATCCGCTCAACCAGCTCGTCACGAAGCAGGCA
>DASYXE010000342.1:0-3821 GCA_035935375.1 Gemmatimonadaceae bacterium
AGCTCGTGGCTCATCGCGGCGAGGAACGCGCTCTTGCTGCGATTCGCCAACTGCGCCGCCGACTGCGCCTCCTCGGCCTCGGCGCGCGCCGCGCGTTCGCGTTGCAGCAAGGACTCGCGCTCGGCGTCGTTTCGCTTGCGCTCGCGGATGTCGCGCGCGACCGTCGCGAAGCGGATCGGGGCGCCGCTCTCCGGGTCGACGATCGGGAAGATCACTTGATCCACCGCGATCGGAGCCTTCGTCCGAACGTGGCGCAGGTCGATCTCGCCGCGCCAGACGCCGTCGCGGAGCGCCGTCGGTATCGCCACCGCGCGCAGCGTGCGCCTGGAGGCGCCCGCGCCGAAGTCGGCAATGCGCATCGATCCGACGGTCGACGATTCCGTTAGGCCAACCAGCTGCCGGCCGGCGGCGTTGAGGTAGAGGAGCGAGCCGTCCAGCTCCGCGATGCCGACGAGGTCCGCGCTGTTCTCGACGAGCGTCACGAATTGCTGGCGCGCTTCTTCGGCGGTCCGGCGCTCGGTGATGTTGGATTCGGCGCCGACGTACTCGCGCACGTCGCCGTGCGCGTCGAACACCGGGAGCGCGCGCATCTCGAACCATTCGAATGCGCCGTCATGGCGGCGGAGGCGATACTCGATGTGGCACGGAGCACGCGTCGCGATGGCGCGATGCCACACGGCCGTGAGCCGGCTGCGATCATCGGGGTGCACCGCGTTGACCCATTCCCAACCCGCATACTCGTCGAATGATTGGCCGGTGTAGCTCGACCACGTCGGCTGCTCGGAGACGATGGACGCGTCGGGCCCGCGCGCCCACACGATCTGCGCGGACGCATCGACGAGCGCGCGATAGCGTGCCTCCGCAGCGGTGATCTCGCGAACGGCCTGGTCCCGCGCATCGCTCTCGCGCCGCAATTCGTCGGACGATTCCTCGAGCGCGGCGCGCTGGGCCTCCAATTGGACGGACTGTTGCTCGAGCCGCTCGTTCTTCGACACGAGCTCGCTCGCCTGCTGCTGCAACCGCTCGTTCGCGCGAGCCAGGTCTTCGCGCGCGGCGTCGGCCTCGGCGACCGCTCGCGTGCGCGATTGCGCGAGCGTGAGGTGGGCGCTCACGCGGGCCAACAACTCGCGCGCCGAGAATGGCTTGATCAGATAGTCGTCGGCGCCGGCATCGAGGCCCTCGATCCTCGCTTCTTCGCCGGCGCGCGCAGAGAGCAGAATGAAAGGGATCGTCGATGTCGAGGAGTCGGATCGCAGCGCGTCGAGCAATTCGAATCCGTCCATCCGTTGCATCATGACGTCGCTGAGCACGAGGTCCGGAGCGCGACGCCGGACGGCGTCGAGGGCGGCCTGGCCATCGGCAACGACCTCGACATCCCAGCCCCGCCGTCTGAGCAAGCGCGCGGCGTACTCGCGCAAGTCGGCGTTGTCATCGGCGAGCAAGATGCGAGAGCCGGCGGTCGCGTCGGGCGCGACGAGCGTGGCCGTGTCGATGTCGGCAGATTCGAGGTCGCGATCGGCGTCCGGCAACCAGCGCATGGCTTCAGAGGCGTATGCCGAGACGGCCCGGGCGCGGACTCCGCCCCAGGATGCCGGATTGGGATCGCCGGTGTCGTGCACGCGATCCTGCGGCAGGTGCGCCGTTCCCGTCGGGATCCGCACGGTGAAGGTGGATCCTTGGCCCTCGAGGCTCGACACGGTGATCGTCCCCGCGTGCAGCTTCACCAGCTCCTGGACGAGGGCGAGGCCGATGCCGGTGCCCTCGTGCGTGCGGCTTTTTGCGTTAGGCACCCGGTGGAAGCGCTCGAACAGCCGGGGCAGCTGCGCGGGCGGGATACCGACGCCGGTATCGCGGACGACGAGCTCGACGGCGTGCGCGTCGGTCGCCGGCCTGACCACGACCGCGAGCTCGCCCTCGAAGGTGTGCTTGAAGGCGTTCGAGAGCAGGTTGAGGACAATCTTCTCCCACATGTCGCGGTCGATGTACGCGGCCCGATCGGACTCGGCGGATGCGTCGATCGTTAGGCGGAGACCCGCGCGCTCGGCGGCCGATCGGAACGTGCTCGCGAGCTGCGCGGTGAATGCGCCGAGATCCGTCCGAACGTATGTCGCCTCGATGCGGCCCGCTTCGATGCGCGAAAAGTCGAGCAGCGTGTTGACGAGCTTGAGGAGTCGCAGCGCGTTCCGGTGGATCATCTCGATGCGATGGCGCACCGGCGCGTCCACCTGGTTATCCTCGAGTGCGTCCTCGGATGGGCCGAGAATCAACGTCAGGGGCGTCCTGAATTCGTGGCTCACGTTGGAGAAGAACGCCGTCTTCGCCCGATCCAATTCGGCGAGCGCTTCGGCGCGGCGCTTTTCCTCCTCGTATGCGCGTGCGTTGGCGACGACACTGGCGATCTGCGTGGTGAGCAACTCGAAAAAGGCACGGTGCTGTTCGTCGAAGGCGAGGAGCGTGCTCACGCCCGCGACCAACATGCCGGCCGGACGGCGGGCAACGTTGGACGGAATCGGCAGCACGACCGCCGCGCTCGGCGGCACCTTCCAGGGACCTGGCGGGAGCGGGCCGAATTTCCCCGCGAGATTCTCGACCACCTCAATGCCACCGCCGGCCATTGCTTTCCGCGCTGGGGCCATTGAATCGTCCGCGGCGCTCGCAGTCATCTCGATGACGTGAGGGCTCAGGCTTGCGCCGGGGGCAATGCCGGCAGAGCCGGCGAGGTGCGCTTGCTCGCCGGCGTCGTCGAGCAGGTACAGAAGCGCGAAGGGCACGTCGCGCGAATGGTGCGAGAGAATGTCAGCCGCGACGACGCATGCGGCTTCAGCCGTCTGGGCGCCCGTGACCGATCGAACGCCGAGGTCGCGTAGAAGGGCAACGCGTCGCTCGGCAACGACTTTTTCGGTGATTTCGTGGACCGTTGCCAGCACACCGCCGATGCCGCAGGCTGCCGTCAGGTCGGGCACCGGGCTGTAAGCGATCGTGAAGTGACTTTCTTCGGTGTATCCGTGCCGGTCGATCTCGAGCTCGATGTCTTCCATCCAGGTGGATGGGCCGCCGTTGTACGGCGCGTCGATGAGCGGTCCGATGATGGGCCAGATTTCCGGCCAGCACTCTCGGGCCGGCTGTCCCATCGACCGCGGGTGCTTGGAGCCCAGAACGGGGCGGTAGGCGTCGTTGTAAAGCTGGACGTAATCCGGACCCCACCAGAGCAGTAGCGGGAACCGGTTGGCCAGGAGGAACCTGACCATCATCCGAATGCTGTCGGACCAGGTCTCGACCGCACCGATGGGAGTGCGCGACCAGTCCACGGAGCGCATCACCGCGCCCATCTCACCGCCGCCGACGAACGGATCGACAACGGGCTGCACGGTCTTCGTCGAATGGGCCGGGCGAGAGAGGCTCGGATCGTTCAATTCCAAGGTCATTCCTGGTGCACCTCTCGCACCGTGGTTCCTTGGCACCAGCGGGCTAGAGCGGCCGCGGCGACACCTTCAAAATTGCAAGAAGGGGTCCAGCCACTGCTGCCGTGGCCTCGCCCTGGTTATTGATGAGGCGGGATTGTACGAGTGGTCAGTGTGGCGTGACTATGTGGTCAGTCGGCGAGGCCATGTCCGGCATAGAGCTCGAGCGCATCGGGCGGGGCCGGAACCGCAAATACACGGCGAATCCGGTTGGCGTGCGCGAGCCATAGACGGTCTCGAGGCTCGCGGGGATCAGATCCATCGCGACGCGACCACCCAAGCCTAACGAACCGCCGGGATATCTGACGATCTCTCGGATGTATCCGATCGCGAGCGAGCCGACATCGAAGCGCGCATCGG
>DASYXE010000343.1:0-4290 GCA_035935375.1 Gemmatimonadaceae bacterium
TTGCCAACCACGATGCTAACGGCGTCGTGCACCGCATCGATGCGCCGCGCCATGTCGAGCGTCCACGTTTCCGCCGACTGCGGGTAGTGAATCACGAAGTGGCGGGTCTCGATGGTGCGCCACGCCAACGAAGGAATGGTCAGCGTCTGCGCCGGCAGGTGTTGGCCGGCGAGGACACCCGCTGCGGCGCACGCGAGTATGGACGTGATGACGCGCATGAGTCGATAATGATGAGGACTGGCACAAGGCCAAACAACGCGCCCCTCCTCGCGCGGATTCTTTGGTGACATCTTGTGGGGCGGCGGAAAGGAGGTGAAGTGAATCACATCACGCTGGAATCGGTTCTGTCGACTATCCCGTACGGGACGTGTCCGCTGCCGGGGATCGGCGCCGCGGGACAACCTGCGTCGGGCGACTGGAAGGAGCTGGCAAACGCCGGTGTGCGCACCGTAGTCGATCTCCGCGCACCGAACGAACCGAGGGGCCACGATGAGCCGGATGCGGTACGTGCGGCGGGTCTGGCGTACGTTTCGATTCCGGTCACGCAGTCGACGTTGCGCGACGAACCGTTCGACGCCGTGCGCACGCTGTTGCGCGATCCCAGTCGGCGACCGATCGTCGTGCACTGCGCATCATCGAATCGGGTGGGAGCGCTCCTCCTGCCGTACTTCGTTTTGGACGAGAAGCAGCCGCTCGACAAGGCCCTGGAGCTCGCGATCGATGCCGGCCTGCGGAGCCAGGAGCTCGCGACGCTGGCGGTGGATTACGTGCGACGCCACAGCGCGTCGCCCTAACGGAGAGCATCGTGTACCTGCGGCGCTTTTACGAGGACCATCTCGCGCAAGCGAGCTATCTGATCGGTTGCGAGGCGAGCGGCGAAGCGGTGGTCGTCGATGCGAACCGCGACGTGGAGCAATACGTCGCCGCGGCGGCCGCCGAAGGGTTGCGCATCACGCACGTCACCGAAACACACATCCACGCCGACTTCGTCTCGGGCAGTCGTGAGCTCGCCGAGCGCGCCGGGGCGGCGCTGCTCCTCTCGTGCGCCGGCGGACCCGCGTGGCAGTACACGTTCGCTCGGGAGGCGGGCGCGCGTCTGATCGGCGATGGGGCCCGCTTCGACGTCGGTGCCGTGCGTCTCGACGCGATGCACACGCCCGGGCACACGCCGGAGCATCTCACCTTTCTCGTGACCGACACGGCGATCGCGGACCGTCCGATGGCGGCGATCACCGGGGACTTCGTGTTCGTGGGTGATGTCGGACGGCCCGATCTCTTGGAGCGCGCGGCGCACGTCGCCGGAACGATGGAATCGGGCGCGCGCGATTTGTTTCGCGCGATCCAGCGGTTCAAGGCGCTCCCCGATTATCTGCAACTCTGGCCGGGCCACGGCGCGGGGTCGGCGTGCGGCAAAGCGTTAGGCGCGATGCCGCAGTCCACGTTAGGCTACGAGCGTCTGTTCAACTGGGGCCTCGCCGAGACGGACGAAGAACAGTTCGTCCGCTCGGTGCTCGACGGCCAGCCCGATCCCCCGCGCTATTTCTCCGTGATGAAGCGCGTCAACCGCGACGGGCCGCTTGTGTTAGGCAGCCTGCCGCATCCCGAGCGGTTGGGCGCCGCGCGCTTGCGGACCGCGCTCGATGCCGGCGCGACGGTCATCGACACGAGGCACGCCGCCGACTTCGCGGCCGGCCACGTGCCGCGCACGATCAACATTCCGCTCAACCGTTCGTTCGCGACATGGGCTGGCACGCTGCTGCCGTTGGATCGCCCCTGTCACGTCATCGTCGACGACGACGACGCACCCGCGCTCGCGGCTCGTGCCGCGCGCGCACGCGCCTTGATCGGGTTCGATTACATCGGTGGCTATTTCGGCGCCGAAGCCATCGCCGAGTGGCACGCCGCCGGCGGGGTGGTCGAGACCGTGCAACTGCTCTCGGCCGCCGAGCTGCACGCGCGGCTCGCTGCGCGCAGCGTCACGGTGCTCGACGTGCGCAACGATCACGAGTGGCACGCCGGGCATGTGCGTGGCGCGCGGTGGATGCCGCTCGCTACGCTCGCCGAACGCGCCGATGAGCTGAAGGCGAACGGCCCACTTGTCGTGCACTGCCAGGGCGGTACGCGGTCCGCGATCGCGGCGAGCCTGCTGCTCGCGGCCGGTCACCACGACGTGGCGAATCTATCGGGCGGATTCGCGGAGTGGGCGGGCGCGGGCCTCCCCGTCGCGCGTTAGCTCAGCGCGCGGCGCTCGAAGCTCCGGATCCCTAACGTCCAGAAGAGCCCGGTGAGCGCGATCAGCGCGCCGCACACCGCGACCAGGCTCATGTGCGGCAGCGCCGGCGTGAGCGCGCCGCGCATGCCTTCCGCGACGTAGACGAGCGGGTTCACGAGCACGGCATACTTCATCACGGGTACGGCCTGCAAGCCCTGCCACGGATAGTACGCGCAGCCGAAGAAGATCATCGGCGCGACGACGACGCTGAACATGAGCCCGATCTGCTGTGGGTTGATGCCCGTGCCCATGAGCAGGCCGAGGTTCGAGAACGCCGCCGCGCCGAGCACCGTAATCAGCAGCACCGGGACGATGTGCGCGCCGCCGAGGGCGTCGATGGGCCCCATGATCAGTCGCGACATCGGCAGCACCACCGCGGCCGCGATCAATCCCTGCAATACGCCCATCACGATTTTCTCGAGCGCGATCACGCGCGTGGGTACCGGCGCGAGCAGCCGGTCCTCGATCTCGCGCGTGAAACCGAAGTCCTGCACCATGGGCAACGCCACGGATTGCACGCTCGATAGCGTCAGGCTCACGGCGATGATGCCGGGAAGCAGCGCCGCACCGTAACCGTGGCCGACAAAGCCCATGCGCGGCAGCAAGTACCCGAAGACGACAATGAACAGCAGCGGCTGCAGCGTCGTACGCACGAGAAAATACGGCAGCTCGCGCTTCGTGACGTGCAGGTCGCGGCGCATGAGCGCGCCGAAGATCCGCAACGTGCTCGGCGGTGGAGTCACCCAGCTGGTCGGCATCAATCGAGTTTCCTTCCCGTGAGGGAGATGAACAACGTTTCGAGGCTCGGTGGCGAGAGATGAATGTCGCGCACCTCCCTGCCCTCGTCGCCGGCATGGCGAATGAGCGTGGGAATCAGCTCGCCACCGCGCTCCGAGTAGATTCGGAGCACCGCGCCCAGGGTTTCGGCGCTTGCCACGCCCGGCAGTTGGCGCGCTCGTGCCGCGACGGCCGTTGCATCGCCGTCGAGCACGAGCTCGACCAACGTCCCGCCGGGCGCGCGTGCCTTGAGCTGGTGCGGCGTGTCGAGCGCCAGCAGCCTGCCTTGATGCATGATCGCGACGCGTTCGCAGAGCCGGTCGGCTTCTTCCATGTAGTGCGTGGTCATGATGATCGTGCGACCGTCCGCGTGGAGTCCCCGCAAGATGTCCCACAACGCATGACGGGCCTGCGGATCGAGGCCCACCGTGGGCTCGTCGAGAAACAGCACGCGCGGCTCGTGGATCAGGGCGCGCGCAATCATGAGGCGCTGCTGCTGGCCGCCGGACAGTTGGTCGACCTTCGCGTCTCCCTTGTCTGCGATGCCTAACTGATCGAGAAGCTCGGAGGCGCGGCGCGTCGCCGCCGAGCGCGCCACCCCGAAGTACGCCGCGTGGAACACGAGATTCTCGCGCACGTTGAGGCTGCGATCCGGATTGGGTCGTTGCGGCACGACTCCGATGCGCTGCCGGACCATCACTTCGTTCGACACGACGTCGGCGCCCGCCACGGTTGCCGAGCCGCTTGTGGGTTTCACGCGCGTGGTGAGAATGCCGATGGTGGTCGTCTTCCCCGCGCCGTTGGGCCCGAGCAACCCGAAGAATTCTCCGTCGGACACCGCGAGATCGAGCCCAACGAGTGCGACGATCTCGGGATGCGCGTCGGCGCCGCGCCGTGCGGCGGGCGCGGGATACACCTTGCGCAGCGCAAGCGTGCGGATGGCGTCCGGCGTATCGGTCATGCGGCTCCGCGCGACGAGGTGGGCACATCGCGCGTTCGCGCGACGGCGGCGTAAGCTACTCGCCCGCCAGCGCGCGACAGAAGAGCCGGTCGAAAAGCGAGCGCGCGCTACGGCGCCGGCTGGTTGTAGGCGAAGCCGAACGTGAACGTCTGCTCGGTGAGCTGCCGGATCTTCGTGCCCTGCACGGTCGCGGGCTGGTACCGGAGTGTCGGCAGGATGGCACGAACCGCTTCGGTGAACGGGTCGCCAGAACTTTGGAGAACCTGCACGGTATTGAGAT
>DASYXE010000344.1:0-2373 GCA_035935375.1 Gemmatimonadaceae bacterium
TTTCCTCACGCGCTACGCCGAGAAGGTGTATCTCATCCACCGCCGCCACGAGCTGCGGGCGTCGAAGATCATCCAACAGCGCGTGTTCGAGAACCCGAAGATCGAGATCATCTGGGACACCGTGGTCGAGATCATCGAGGGCGATACGCACGGACTCGTGGACAATCTCGTGCTCCGCAACGTGCTGACCAATGAGACGCGCAACCTGCCCGTGACCGGGATCTTCGTGTTCGTGGGCTTCCGGCCTAACACGGGCATCATCGCCGAGCACTTCGCGCACGATGCCTCGGGATATGTCGTGACCGACGGCAACATGCAGAGCTCCATTCCGGGATTGTTCGTGGCCGGTGATCTCCGGTCGCAGCTCACGCGACAGGTCACCACCGCGGCGGGCGATGCGACCACGGCCGCGATCGCGGCGGAGAAATATCTCGCCGCGTTGCGTGACGCCTCTCCGGATGCGCGGGCGTCCAAGGTTGGAGCCGCGTAAGCGTGCGCGTCGAGACGATCACCGTTGGGCCTTTCCAGGAGAATACGTTTCTCGTCGTGTGCACCGGTGCGCGCGAGTGCGTGCTGATCGATCCCGGTGGCGAGCCCGATCGACTGCTGCACGCCGTCCGGCAATCCGGGGCGACGTTGCGCGCGATCTGGGTCACGCATCCGCACATGGATCACGTCGGCGGGATCGCCGGCATCAAGCGGGCGATGGACGTACCCGTCTACGCGCATCCCGGCGGCCAGCCCTTGTATGATTCGGTCGAGGAGCAGGCTCGTGCATTCGGTATCGATGCCGAGCAGCCGCCGCCTCCCGACGTTGCGATCCACGAGGGCGATCGCCTGCGCGTCGGGAAGCACGAGTTCGACGTGATCGAGACGCCGGGGCATGCGCCGGGCCACGTCGTGTTCCATGGACACGGCATGGCGTTCGTGGGCGACTGCCTGTTCGCCGGCTCGATCGGGCGCACCGACCTTCCGTTAGGCAACGGCGCCGAGCTCGCCCGGTCGCTCGAGCGCATTTGCGAGTTGGGCGATGCGACCGTGGTGTATCCCGGACACGGACCGGTCACCACCGTCGGGCGCGAGAAAGTGTCCAATCCATTCCTCAATGGAACGGCGCGCATCGTGGGTGGAGGGTGAGTCGTACGCGTGCATCGGCGACCGTTGCGGCGCTGTTGCTGAGCGCATGGCTCGGCGCCGCGCTGTTTTTTTCGGCGATCGTGGCGCCGGCGGCGTTCCGGACGCTGCCCGAGGCATCGATGGCCGGCGCGCTCGTGCGCGCGACGTTGCCGCCGATCCTCTACGCCGGGATCATCGTCGGTCTCGCGTCGCTCTGGCTCGGTGCGTCGGGGGCACCGGTTTCCGCGCGCGGCGTCCGAGCGGCGTGCGGAGCTGGTGTCGCGGTGTGCTGCGCCGTCGCGCAGTTCGTGGCGGTTCGGCAGATCGACCGTGTGCGCGCGCAGCTCACCGCGCCGCTCGAGTCGCTCGCCCCGAACCACCCCGTGCGCTTGACGTTTGGCCGACTCCACGCGCTGTCGGTTGGGTTGTTGGGGCTCTCAATGCTTCTCGCCGCGGTCGCCGTGGTGCTGTCGTGGCGAGCCGGTCTGGCGTCATCGGTTAGTCCTGAGTAACCATTCAAGCAAGCAAGTCTCCCCGGACTACATCCCGCTGAAGGCCTCGGAGGACCTTTACATGCAACTACCTCGTCTGCTCATTCTCGCCGGCGTTGCCGCGCTCGGCGCCTGTTCGCTGTCCACCGATCTCCCCACCACGCGGCCGCTCGGTATCATCCTGCTGACGGACACCGTGGACGCTAACAGCAACACGGTGCTGTCGCCAATCGCGCACTTCTTCAACGGTCAAGGCGTCGTTGTTCCCGACAGCCACATCATCGTGGACTCGTGCGTGGTCATTCCGTATTTGGCCGACACCGGTGCCTTCCCGTACCAAATGTTCGCGCCGCTCAACGCTGGTGACTCGGTGATCGTTCAGACCGGCGGTGTGACCGCGAGTCTGTTTCCGGTGCTCGACCAGACGACGCAACTGTCGACGGGCGAATACACCCTCAAAGACGTTCCGTCGATTCCGTTCACGCCCGGGAACGCAGTGTCGGTGACGGTCACGGGAGCCACAGGCAACAGCAGCTATCCGCCGGGCGCGGCCGCGGCCGCGACGTCGGTCCCCTACACGGTCGGGCCCATCAACCGCAATCCGAATCCGGATTCCATGACCATCACGTGGTCGCCGGCATCGGGCACCGGGTCGGCGATGGTGTTCGCCATTGGATTCGATACGGCGGCGACCGCGTCCGGCAACCCGATCCATCTCGAGATGTATTGCTCGAACCTGGACGACGGCGTCGCCAACATTCCGCAG
>DASYXE010000345.1:0-3812 GCA_035935375.1 Gemmatimonadaceae bacterium
AACACCGGGAACGCGAAGTCCTTCACGTCGTCGGGCGTCACGAAGTCGCGGCCCGCCAGCAGCGCCGCGGCCCGAGCCACGCGAAACAGCGCCACCGTCGCGCGAGGCGAGCCGCCTAACGTGAGCGCCGTTTCCTCCCGAGTCGCGCGCACGATCTGCGTGATGTACTCCCGCACGTCGGGCGCGACGGTCACGCCGTCGACGGCGGCGCGCACGTCGGCGCACGCGGTGGAATCCAGGATCGGCGCCAGCCGAACATCCGCCGCGCGCTCGGCGTCGAAGCCCGATGCGTAGTTGTTCAGCATCGCCAACTCCGCCTCTTTCGCCGGATACGCCACCTTGATCTTGAGGAGAAACCGGTCGAGCTGTGCCTCGGGCAGCGGGTACGTGCCCTCGTACTCCACGGGGTTCTGCGTCGCGAACACGGTGAAGAGTCCGCCTAACGAACGCGCCGTGCCGTCGACCGTGACCTGGCGCTCTTGCATCGCCTCGAGCAGGGCCGCCTGCGTTTTCGCCGGTGCGCGGTTGATCTCGTCGGCCAGGAGCAGATCGGTGAACACGGGGCCCGGCCGGAATTCGCTCGTGCGTCCGACGTCTTGGAGCACGGTCGTGCCCGTGATGTCCGACGGCATGAGATCCGGCGTGAATTGAATGCGGCCGAAACGCGCATTGAGTGCGCTCGCCAGCAGCCGGACGAGCAGCGTCTTGGCGGTGCCGGGAACGCCTTCCAGCAGCGCGTGCCCGCGCGCCAGAAATGCAACCAGCACTTCGTCGATCACCGTATCCTGCCCAACGACACGGGACGCCACGGCGGTGCGTACGGCAGCCATGCGCTCGGCCACTTGCTCGGCGGTCATCACGGAGTTATCGCCCTCTCGATGTGGTCGATGGCCCCACCCACCGCGACCCAGTCGGCGGCGGCCATCGGTGTGATCAACGCGCGCTGGAGCAGCGCCGCGTCGCCGGCGGCAGCCGGCACCCGCTGCGCCAGCTGCGACAGATACGCGTCGTCCGGCAGGGAGCCGGCGCCTAACGGATGACGGCGGCGCAGGCCGCGCACGAGACGGCTCGTCGCCAAACGCGTCGCCTGAATCTGCTCGTATGCCAGACGCAGCGCCCCCACATGCTCCAACGGCGACCGCCGCTCGATGCTCGGCCGCTCCCGCGGGGCAACGGGCCGAATGCCGATGGCCAGCAGCAAGATCACCCCGGCGACCAACGCTTGCACCGCCGCACGCCCGACCGGCGTGCCGAACAATGCCTCCTTGATTGCCCCCGACATGCTCGTCGCGTCGCCGAATCCCTGGTGGTACTCATCGAACACGAGACGGTTGTTCGGATCGATTCCGGCGCGCTCCAAGAGACGCACCGCGAGGATCATTCCGGTGGTATCCCGCACGTTTTCGTTCCGCGCGAACGCCAGCTCGGCGACGATCACGGCGGTGCCTTTGCCTAACTTGCGGGTCATGACGGCGGGGCGTGCACGCCCGCTGTCGGCGCGCACGCGGAGGAGCGTCGCCGTGTCGGACGGAAACACCGGCTCGGTGTCGCGCTCCGACGTCGGCACGGGTCGAAGGTACCGCGAAAATCCGCCCGCGTTGATGGCGGCGGCGACGAACGAGCTCGCACTGTCCGACGCCTCGGTCGTGTCCGAGCGCACCACCGCGAGATCCTGATCGAAGAAGGTCCGTCGGATGCGCAGCGAATCGGCCAGCGCCGACCCCGCATCCGGCGACACGACGATCGTCGCGCCGCGGCGCACTGCGTCCAACAATGCGGATACTTCCGTTGCGCTGAGGTCGAACGGCGGCGACAGGATCAGATATGTGTCCGTCGAATCCATGGGTGCCCGGAAGACACTGCGTTGTCGCACCACATGCCAACCGAGGCGTCCGAGCACGTCGTACAGCGCTCTCGCACCGAATGGCGTCGTGCTGTACGTCGTGAGCCGTGTGTCCAGCGAGCTGGTGAAACCTCCGGGCGAAAAAATGACGGCCGCCACCAGAAGGACGCCGAGAACCGGCAGCACGATCGCCGGTCGCAGCCACCGGTCGATGCGGCGCTCAGCCATTGGGACGGACCACCGGGACCGCGAGCGCGTGCAACTGGTGGTAGCGAGCGGCGTCGCACGTCCCGATACCGTAGATCACGACTTCGTACGAACGGCCGAACTCGCGAAATCTCGTGAACAGCGAGGACGAGTGCGTGCGCAGCTCGCGCACGTAGTCGCCCACCGTCTTCGACGGATGCAGCCTGATCTGCTGCTGTCGCGCGGCGCTTTCCAGCATGGCGGCGTACAACGCGTGTGCGGCGCTCGTGTAGTCGCCCGATGCGGCAAGCTGCTCTGCCGCGGCCCAGGGATCATCGCCGCCGGAGCGGCGCATACCGCGCCAGACCGCGCCCCGCGCCACATCCAGGTGCTGCCATCGCCACATCATCACGGCCCGCACGACGATGGCCCCGACTAACGCAGCGACGATGACCAGCAGCGTCCAGAACAACACCGGCGACGCGCGCAGCTGGTCGTACCACCTGAAGATCGCGCCGAGCGCACGAAGCAACAGAGATTGGAACCAGTGCCACACCGCCTCTCCCAGCGTAAGGCGCTGATACGCCGGGTCGCGGAACACCGTGTCCACGGCGGCGGCGATACGATGGTCGGGGATCTGTTGGGCGAGAAGGACGAGCATGCGGTGCGCAGATAATAGGATGGGGCTCGGAATCGCGCCACCGGTGGGCTACCGGCGGACCACGCCCTCGAGTCCACCAGCCACGAGCGACGCGATGTTCGCCATGATCACTGGACGCAGAGCGCCGCCCGGCGATACGAGATACTTCGGTACCCAGACCGGGTGAAACCACTCCTTGAATTCGCGCACGCCCTGAAAGTTGTAGAACCGCTCGCCGTGCCCGAACGCCGCCGTGCCCAACCGATGCCACAGCGGCGCAATCGTGCTCGACTGCAACCCGGACAGCGGCGCCATCCCGAGGTTGAACCATCTATATCCCTGCGCTTTGCCCCACAACATCATCTCCGACAACGCGTACCGCATGATGCCCGGCGGCGCCGTCGGCCTGAAGCGCATCAGGTCCACCTCGATCTCCTCGTGACAGCCGGACGGCCACACGTTGGCGAAGGCCACGATGTGTCCGTCGCGCCGCACGATGCCGGTCGGGAACCGCCGCACGTACGCGTCCTCGAAGAACCCGAGCGAAAACCGCTTCTCGCGCGCTCGCTTGGCCGTCAGCCAGGCGTCCGAGACCTCTCGCAAGGCCGACACCTGCTCGCTCACGGCCTCGACCGGGAGCATCTCGAACGAACAGCCGTCCTTTATCGACGCGCGCCACACGCGGCGCAGGTTACGCCGGTCCGCTCCCTCGAGCGAGAACTCGCCCAACGAAACGCGGGCTTCCTCGCCCAGCTTTGCCACGCTCAATCCGATGTCCAGGTAGCGATGCAGCTGCGACATGCCGACCTTGTAGAAGACCGGCCAGGCTCCATGGCGGTCGCAGGCCGTGATGAACCGCATCGCCAACTCGGGCACCTCCTCGGGGGGCGCCACGGGATCGCCTAACGCAACCCAGCTGCGGCGCGCCACGGCGTACATCACGAATCCCGTGCGCGTGTCGTTGAACAGCAGTGCCTTGTCGCCGAGGAACGCGAGGTTCGCCGACGCTTCCGGGTACGCGGCCACGATCGGCGCCGCCGCGTCCAGCTCTGTCTCCGTCGGCAGGCCCGGCCGAGCCCGCGCGGGCTTGAGCAGCCCGTGCCCGCCACGATCACCAACACAACCACCACGCCCGTCGTCGCG